>CALRTD020000093.1:0-11044 GCA_943371015.1 Synechococcus sp. UW140
CGAATCGCGGAGCACGCCAATCCACGAGTTCAGTTCATCAACTGTGCCGTAAGCCTCAATGCGGATATGATGTTTAGGCACACGTGTCCCGCCGATGAGCGAAGTCTGGCCTTTATCGCCTGTTTTGGTGTAAATTTTCATACTTAGGATAGCAAAACAAAACGCCCGGCAGTTTGTTCGCCGCTGCTGTTTTGCACCCCGAAGATATACACTGCCGACCGTAATACCGGCATGTACTGATCAACTTAATTCATTCAGCAGCTTGAGTTGAATGCCGGTATAGCCGGAATCGATTTTTGATACGTATGATTTAAAATCGGATCCAATCCATGCACTTAACTCATAAATCAACTGTTTTATCAACTGTGCCTGACTGCCTGGGAAGTTGTATTTAGATATAAAATGTCCGTATGTTGGTATGTGCGATCTGATAAAGCCTCTTGGCTTCTAGCCAACGTAATCAGACAAAAGATCAAGTTGCTTCGGCAGCTTTTAAAAGACCCGGCTCGTCCGGGTCTTTGCTTTTTATTTTGCCAGTGCCCGCTGAATCTGCGGGTTCACTTCATCACTTTCAATCAGGCCATCTTTTACGCGTACAATGCGATGTGCGTGGCGGGCAATATCTTCTTCGTGGGTAACTACAATAATTGTATTGCCGGCCTGATGAATGGTTTCAAACATTCCCATTATTTCAATTGAAGTACGCGAATCGAGGTTGCCGGTAGGTTCGTCGGCAAGAATAATAGCCGGATCGTTAACCAATGCGCGGGCGATAGCTACACGCTGGCGTTGTCCGCCCGAAAGTTCGTTCGGACGGTGGTGCATGCGGTCATTCAATCCAACCTGTGAGAGCGAATGTTCGGCACGTTTCTGGCGATCGGCACGGCTCATACCGGCATACACGAGCGGAAGCATTACATTTTCGAGCGCAGTGCTGCGGGGCAAAAGATTAAAGGTTTGAAACACAAAACCAATGTCTTTGTTCCGAACCGCTGCCAGCTCATTATCATTCATGTTAGCTACCGATTTTCCGTTCAGGATATATTCGCCTGATGAAGGTGTATCAAGGCAGCCGAGCATGTTCATCAGCGTTGATTTTCCGGAGCCTGAAGGACCCATCAATGCAACATATTCATTCTTGTAAATATCAAGTGATATATCGCGCAGGGCATAAATTGTTTCGCCGCCCAATGTATAGGAGCGGGCAATATTGCGCAAACGTATAATTAGCTGGGCTTCTGACATTGGTATAAAGGTAAGTATTTCGACTGTTCGGAAATGACACACACAAAGTGAATGTTAAATCACTGCTAATGCTGCCGAAACGAAATATTCTCACAAAATGCCTGAAATTAACCTGCAGAGTTTTGTGTGTGCAGAATCAATCTGCTAATTTGCACACACAATTTTTACGCAACCAAAACCACTTTTACCATGAACATTCAGGAAATTACTCCGCTTATCGAAGCCAGTTTGGCCGGACTTAAACTTGATCCTGCACAGTGCCGAAACGAAAAACCCGGACAGTGGTCGTATCGCCAGCAAAAAGCCGATGTTTGGATTGACGTTTTTACTTTTCAAGACAAACCCGATAAATTTTATCTGCAAGTAATGAGCCCGCTTTGCCTAGTTCCTGACAATCGCCGCGAGGAATTTTTATTAGACGTGCTCGAAATAAACTACAAACTTGTAGGCTGCTGGATTGCCAAGCGCAACGAATGGTTGTACGTACTTAACCTGCGTGAAACGTTGAACATTGACCAATCTGAAATTGATGCCACACTCGACCGGGTTTCATATTACTGCAACGATTATCTGGCAAAACTCAGCTTCAAATATGAAGGCAGTTGGGTGCCAAAACCCATTGAAGGCGGACGTGGGTAAACTTTTCGCACACAAAATACTTACAAACACATCATCCCGTTTAGTTAGGGTGATGTGTTTGTTTTTTGTCTTGTTATTGCTCAGCTGCAATCCAGAAAAAAATCAGCCGGTAACATCAGAAGAAAAACCATTTGTTAAAATTGACTTTGCGTGGGCACAAGGCAATGGGTTTTTCGGTGGTTTAATCATTGAAAGTTCCGGACATTGCATCAAGTATCACAAGACGGGAGATTCTTCTTTTGCAGCCCCGACACAGCTACCGGATTCGATTATACAGCAAATCAACGAAATTGCAAATCGTGTGCAAAACAATTTCTCCTGTCTGGATCATATAAATAGTGATACATCAACAGTAAAATTATCAGAAGCGCCCCTTGCTGAAATTCGCATATTCAAATCAGAGAAAGTCAACATTATCCGCTGCTATATACTACCCGGAGAAAATCCCCACAGGCCTGATTCCGCAATCAATACATCAATTTCGGTATTGAATAATTTCTTTGATTTATACGTCAGAATAAACCACAAACTAACCACAACCGTTGCATCTCCATCCAGCGAAGCATTAAAAGACATCTTGTCTCTTCGTCCGCCTCCGCCTTTGTTGCAACAAATTAAATTCGACGAGAAGTAATGTTTTCTAATACGCAGGCTGCTGGGTACCGAAATCTATTGAAGACGGACGTGGTTAATTTCTTGGTAAAAACATCAGCTCAACAGCTGTAGTAAATCGCCTGTGGCGACGTGATGCATCACATCGCGACAAGTGATTAATTCCCCATTTTTTCCACAACCAGCACAATGATGTTCACACGATGAAACCGAATCGGGCTTTTGTGCCTAATTTTACATCGTGAACGATAATTACCTCGACGAACTGAACGAAATACAGCGCGAAGCTGTGCTGGCTACTGAAGGGCCGCTGATGATTGTAGCGGGTGCCGGATCGGGCAAAACACGCGTACTTACCTACCGCATTGCGCACCTTATCCGCAAGGGTGTTGACCCGTTTAACATACTTTCCCTCACCTTTACCAACAAAGCGGCACGCGAAATGAAAGAGCGTATCGCCCGCATTGTGTCGAAAGGCGAAGCCCGCAATATCTGGATGGGGACTTTTCACTCGGTTTTTGCGCGCATTTTACGTGCCGAAGCCGAACGCTTAGGCTATCCTTCCAACTTTACCATTTACGATACCGACGACTCGAAAAGCCTTATCAAAACCATTCTCAAAGAACAGGGCCTCGACGAAAAAATCTACAAGCCCGGCATGGTACTCAGCCGCATCTCGGCTTCCAAAAATAACTTGATTACGGCTCAGGCTTATCTTCAAAACAACAACATTATTGAAGAAGACCGCATGAGCGGAAAACCCAAAATGGGGATCATTTACGAGCAATACGCCAAACGCTGCTTCAAAGCCGGAGCAATGGATTTCGACGATCTGCTCTTTAACACCAATATACTGTTGCGCGATTATCCCGAAGTACTCAACAAGTATCAGGATAAGTTCCGCTACATTATGGTGGATGAGTATCAGGATACCAACTTCTCGCAGTATGTAATTGTAAAGCAATTAGCGGCAAAGTTCCAGAACATCTGCGTGGTGGGCGATGATGCACAGTCGATTTACGCATTCCGCGGTGCAAACATTCAAAACATTCTCAGTTTCGAGCGCGATTATCCGGATCTGAAAACCGTAAAGCTCGAACAAAACTACCGCAGCACACAAAACATTGTGAAAGCCGCAAACGCTGTTATTAAAAATAACCGCGAGCAGTTAGAGAAAAATGTGTGGACAGCCAACGACTCGGGCGATAAGCTCGGGCTGATGAAAGCCGCTACTGACAATGAAGAAGGCCAGCTTGTAGCCCGGCACATTTTCGAAAGCAAGATGCAGCACCAATTGCACAACAAAGAGTTTGCAATTCTTTACCGCACCAATGCACAAAGCCGCTCCATGGAAGAAGCGCTGAGAAGGCTGAATATTCCGTACCGGATTTATGGCGGCACCTCATTCTACCAGCGCAAAGAAGTAAAAGATATGCTCGCTTACTATCGTATGTGCATTAACCCGCACGACGAAGAAGCGCTGAAACGCATTATCAACTATCCGACACGCGGTATTGGCGATACAACGCTCGACAAAATTACCATTGCTGCACGCGATAACGATGTAAGTCTGTTTACCGTTTGCGAAAACATTGCCGAATTTGGCCTGCAGGTAAACAGCGGAACGGTAAACAAGATTCAGGATTTTGTGGCCATGATCAACAGCTTCCGCGTGATGCTGGAAGTTCAAAGCGCCTACGATCTTGGTCACCACATTGCCAATCATTCTGGCTTGCTGCGCGAACTGTATTCCGACAAAACACCCGAAGGTGTAAGTCGCTACGAAAACGTGCAGGAGTTGCTCAACGGCCTGAAAGAATTTTCGGATGGTGAGAACGCACCGCCCATTGATTTGGTGGAGCAAAACGATCCCGAGTTGCAGCGTATTGAACTCGAAGAACAAGCCGAGCTTCAGGAAGGTATAAATCCGGGGCCGCTGCTTACACTTGATATGTTTATGCAGGACATTGCCCTGCTTACCGATGCTGATACCAAAGCACCGGATGCTGATACCGATAAGGTTTCGCTGATGACCATTCACGCAGCAAAAGGTCTTGAGTTTGGCTATGTGTATATCGTAGGTATGGAAGAAAACCTCTTCCCTTCTGCCCTCTCGGTCAACTCGCGCGCGGATCTTGAAGAAGAACGCCGCCTGTTTTATGTAGCCATTACCCGCGCCGAAAAGCGTTGCATGCTTACCTATGCGAGCACACGTTACCGCTGGGGCAACCTCACCACCTGCGAGCCCAGCCGGTTTATCGAAGAAATAGATACCGAGTTTATGGAGTATGCCAACAGCGCCGCACGCACAGAATTTGGCGGAGGCGGCTCACCGGCATCCCCCATTTTCCAGCGCCGCGCAGCCGCACAGCAAGGCGCAGCTACTCCGCAGGTGAATGTTGGCAGCAGCTTACCACCGAAGAAAAATCTGGTGAAGGTAAACTCAACCGTAAACACCGCCACCGCCCCGCTAGACAACAGTCACCTGAAAAGCCTTGCCGTTGGCATGACTGTACAGCACGACCGTTTCGGTCGCGGAAAAGTTACGGATCTGGAAGGTGCATTTCCGAATACAAAAGCTACCGTGCATTTTGAAGCTACAGGGCCGAAGCAGTTGCTGCTGAAGTTTGCGAAGTTGGAGATTGTGGGGTAGTTGTATTTTATTAATTGATGTGTTGAAGACCGCTTTCTGAATAGGAAGCGGTTTTTTTGTTGGTGTAATAAAGTTCAAAGAGGGTAAAAAAGACAATCCCGGCTTTTGGCCGGGACTCCCTAAACTGTTTTCACAGCGGAAAAATCCTTATTGTGAATTGCTTTCAGATTGTAGTACAAAGGTAGAAGTCGAAACGAATTACACAAGAAAAGAGTCAATTTTTCTTATCCTCAAATCAGTGGATTTTTATTCCCCCACAATTATGGAGCATTTTTTAAATATTAAGTGATAGTTTAGCAGCACCTACACATATCATTTATGACAAAAATTCTCGGTTTAGATCTTGGCGTAGCCTCTATTGGTTGGGCTTATATTGAACAAAGCCAAAACACGGCTAAAATTCTTGGAACAGGTGTTCGCATCATTCCTCTTTTTGATGATGAAAAAGGTGAATTTGAACAGGGTAATACAATTTCAAAACATCAGAAACGAACACTAAAGAGAACGCAACGGAAAGGTTACGACCGTTATCAACTTCGGAAGTTTGCTTTAAAAGCTGCTTTAGAAAAAATAAATGCGGTGCCGGATGCTTCTTTGTTTTCCTTAACTGCCATTGAATTGTATGGTTTACGAAATAAAGCCTTATCCGAAAAAATAACGCTTCAGGAGTTAGGCCGTATCTGGCTGCATCTGAACCAGAAGCGCGGCTACAAAGGAAGCCGTACAGATGATGCAAACGATACAAAGCAAACACAATATGTTGCCGAAGTCAATACTCGTTTCAAAACAATAACTGAACTGGGATTGACTGTTGGACAGTTTTTCCTCAAACAACTTCTGGAAGATCCCAACAAACCAATTAAGGGTGAGGTATTTCCGCGTGAAGCTTACATTCAGGAATTCGACCTGATTTGGGAAAAACAAGCTGAGTTTTATGGTGAATTGCTGAATGAGGTTTTAAAAAATGAAATCCGAAATCGAATCATATACTATCAGCGACCGTTGAAATCGAAAAAAGGATTGGTTTCGGTATGTGAATTTGAAGGTAAATGGTACGAGAAGGGAACTAAAAAAATGTTTTCCGGCCCTAAGGTTGCTCCGCGCAGTACTCCGCTGTTTCAGGTGTGTAAAATTTGGGAAAGCATTAATAATATTTCAATAAAGCATAAAAGCGGCGCTGAATACGAGATCAGTAATGAACAGAAACAACTCTTGTTCAATTATCTCGACAACAATTCAAATCTTTCACCGACAGAACTTTTTAAGTTGCTGAAAATCGGAAAGAATGATGGCTATACACCAAACGAGCAAATTCGCAAGAAAGGAGTTCAGGGCAATACTACCAAAGCGGCCATACTGAATATTCTTAAAGACAATCCTTCAGCAGAATCGCTCACCCGTTTTGAGCTAACGATTGAGCCGTATCAGGAAGAATATGCAGATACAGCAACAGGTGAACTCATTAAATTTGATCGCCAGCGCATTACACCTTCTTATGAAAAGGAACCACTGTATAAACTTTGGCATTTAATTTATTCGGCTCAGGAAAAAGACCTGACCGACTTAACACTCAAACTGCAAAGCGACTTTCCCCTTTCGGAAGAAGAGGCAGAACAATTACTGAAACTTGATTTAACACGAGGCGGGCACGGGAATAAAAGTGCGAGGGCAATCCGGAACATCTTACCTTATTTGCAACAAGGAAAAAAGTACAGCGAGGCTTGTTCTAAAGCCGGGTATAATCATTCAGATAGTAGAACAAAGGACGAAAATCTGAAACGTGACCTCGAGGAAAAACTATGTCTGCTTCCCAAAAACAGTTTACGGCAGCCAGTAGTGGAGAAAATTCTGAATCAAATGATTCATCTGGTTAATGCAATTTTAGAAGCTCCTGAATTTGGTCGCCCCGATGAAATCAGAGTTGAGCTTGCGCGTGAGCTGAAACAAAGTAAAGATGAGCGAAATGATGCCTATAATGGTATCAATGAAAGGGAACGTGAAAATGAAAAGCTGAGAAAACAATTATTACAACACCCTGAATTTCAAAAATCATTTGTTTCAAAAAGAGATCTTGACAAGTACAGACTTTGGCTTGAGTTTGATGGTATCTCGCCGTATGAACCTAACAAACCCGTTTCACTTGCTGCATTGTTCAGTAATCAATACGACATTGAACACATTATTCCGCGTTCTCGTTTATTTGATGATAGTTATTCGAATAAAACATTCTGCCGACGCGAATTGAATTCTGGCGAAAACGGAAAGAATCAGCAAACAGCATATGACTTTATGCTGGGGCGTTCTGAATATTTTGATTCGTACATTGAATTGATTGAAAAAACATACAAGGCAAAAAAAATTGGCCGTGCCAAGCGCGATAAATTATTAATGACAGGCGATAAAATCCCTGCAGGTTTCATTGACCGTCAATTAAGACAAACACAATACATTGCAAAAAAAGCGCGTGAAATTTTAGATGATGTTTGCTACAATGTACATGCTTCTAGCGGCGGCGTAACTGATTACTTACGCGACCAGTGGGGCTACAATGAAATTCTTGAACAGCTTCAACTTGAACGCTATCGCGCAGTTGGTCAAACCGAAATGCGCGACCAAAAAGACAGACAAGGCAGTATTATCAAAGTTGAACGCATCAAAGACTGGTCGAAACGGGATGATCATCGCCACCATGCTATTGATGCATTAGTTGTTGCCTGCACAAATGCAAAAATTATTAAGCGCCTGAATGATTTGAATCAAACAGTTGTAACCGGCAAAAATGAAAGTAAGCAAGATGCACTGAAAGCGTCAGGCGATATGGGGCTTAAAGCCTTCATTGCAGGCGAACGAATTTTTAAACCAGCCGAAGTAACTGAGGCTGTAGAACAGATATTGATTTCTTACAAGCAAGGAAGAAAGGTTACAACGAAAGCCAAGCGGATGGCGAAAGTAGCCGGAGAGATGAAAGTTGTTCAATCAAACATACCTGTTCCACGCGGTCCGCTGCATGAAGAAAGTGTTTATGGAAAAATTAAAGTAGCGAAACGCTGGAAACTTGATCATCGTTTTGAACTTGCGCATTTAATAGCAAACGCTGCACATAAAAAACTCGTTCAGGACAGACTTAAAGCACACAACGGTAATGCTGCAAAAGCTTTTGCCGAACCAATTTGGTTAGATAAAAAGCAAACGAAAAAGTTAACGCATGTTGAACTTAATGAGTATCAATATGTGCTTTCGTATTCGCTTTCACAGATTACAAAAGCCGATGATGTAAAATGGATTGTTGACAAAGCTGTGCGCGATGCTGTGCGCCAGCATTTGGAAAAACATGAAAACAACGTTAAGAAAGCATTTGGCGACCTCCAAAGCAATCCGGTTTGGCTCAATAAAGAAAAAAACATTCAGGTGAAACGAGTGAGAATGTTTACCGGCCTTGATGTGGTAGAGCCTATCTGGAAAAATGAGGAGGGCGAATTTATAGGCTTTGTTAAACCAGGCTCCAATCATCATATTGCTCTTTATACTGATAAAGATGGTACGATTCAAGAGCATGTGGTTACTTTCTTTCATGCTGTTCAGCGAGAACTGAACGGACTTTCTGCAATTATTAAAAATCCAGCAGAAGCATGGACGAAAATCATCCAACAAGAAAATACATCTCAGGAATTTCTTGAAAAATTGCCGGATGCAAACTGGTCGTATAAGCTTAGTATGAAAGCAAACGATCTTTTTATTTTCGGATTAGATGGGGATGCGTTGAAGGAGGCTTTAAGAAACAATGATCTGACTACACTTGCAAAACATCTCTTCAGAGTGCGTAAACTAACATCAGGGAATTACTGGTTTCAGCATCATTATGAAACAGAGCCTCGTGAATCTGTTGCTGATAAGCAAGCGGGCAGAGCAATTCAAGCCAGCAAGAGCACAATGACCGGTATTAAAGTTAAAATCGACCGCTTGGGTCGCATTTCACTTGCCAATGATTAAACGCACCCTCTACTTCGGTAATCCAACCTACCTCTCGCTGCGCAACGCGCAGCTCGTAATCCGCTTGCCCGAAGTAGAAAAAAACGATACACTTCCTGAAGCTTTCAAAAAAGAAGCCTACAAAACTATTCCGGTCGAAGACATAGGTGTTGTAGTTCTCGACCATAAACAAATTACAATTACCCAGGCACTACTAAGCGCACTGCTCGATAACAATGCGGCTGTAATTACCTGCGATGATACGCGTCTGCCATCAGGCTTACTGCTTCCGCTTGCCGGGAATACACTGCAAACCGAACGTTTCAGAGCGCAAATTGATGCCTCACAGCCGTTGCGGAAAAACCTCTGGCAACAAACAGTTTCTGCAAAAATTGCCAATCAGGCCCGGCTGCTTGAAAAACTTGGCAAGCAGGCCGACAATATGAAACACTGGAGCAGCAGTGTGCTTTCGGGCGATCAGCAAAACCATGAGGCACGGGCAGCAGCCTGGTACTGGAAAACTATTTTTCCGCCTGAGTTAAACTTTCTGCGCGAAAGAAACGGAATACCGCCCAACAACCTGCTCAACTATGGCTATGCCATTTTACGCGCTGTTGTAGCCCGCGGATTAGTGAGTTCGGGCTTATTGCCAACACTTGGAATTCATCACCGCAACAAATACAATGCATATTGTTTGGCCGATGATATTATGGAGCCGTATCGTCCCTTTGTTGATGAGGTTGTTGTGAAGTTGATGAATACCGGACTTGATTACTCAGAACTCACGACCTCAATAAAACAGGAATTACTGGGAATTCCGGTAATCGATATTACCATTGATGGCGACAGCAGTCCGCTCATGGTCGGTATGCAACGTACCACAGCCTCACTTGCGCGTTGCTTTCTGGGCGAAACCCGAAAAATTGCATACCCCGAACTGAAATGATGCGGCTGAACGCCTACCGTATTTTGTGGATTCTCGTATTTTTTGACCTGCCCACCGAAACGCAGAAAGACCGCAAGGTGGCTGCTAAATTCCGCAAAGATTTGCTGGAAGATGGATTTGTTATGTTTCAATTTTCGATCTATCGCAGACATTGTCCCAGCCGCGAAAATGCCGAGGTTCATATAAAAAGGGTTAAAATGCTGCTTCCGTCAAAAGGAAATGTTGGAATTTTAACCATCACCGATAAACAATTGGGCATGATGGAGGTGTTTTTTGGTCGCGATCCCCAAACTCCGGCTCCGGTAACACAACAGTTAGAATTGTTTTAAATGCAGAATCGGGGCTTAAACCCCGATTCTGCAGGCTGAATTTTAAATTCTATTTTCAGCCTTAATTTCCTGATCTTCTGATTTTTAGTCACACCTCTGTTGTGTGCAATCATTACGAAGATACAATCTGAAAGCAATTCACAACTCGCCATGCGCAGTGTTGCTGCGTGTAGTGGTTGTGTGCAATCATTACGAAGATACAATCTGAAAGCAATTCACAACGTAACCATTAAAACAACCATGCGCTGTTCTGTTGTGTGCAATCATTACGAAGATACAATCTGAAAGCAATTCACAACTAGTTGCCGGTAACGGACATACTCCGGGGAGTTGTGTGCAATCATTACGAAGATACAATCTGAAAGCAATTCACAACTTTAAAGCCGGGTTTGTTTTACGGCCTATCGTTGTGTGCAATCATTACGAAGATACAATCTGAAAGCAATTCACAACAAGCCTGCTTATTATATCTGCTGTCGTCAGTTGTGTGCAATCATTACGAAGATACAATCTGAAAGCAATTCACAACTAGAGCAACCAATATGCCGATAAGTGTGGTGTTGTGTGCAATCATTACGAAGATACAATCTGAAAGCAATTCACAACAAATCACGCGCATACTGCTGAAGCGTGTTTGTTGTGTGCAATCAT
>CALRTD020000094.1:0-10964 GCA_943371015.1 Synechococcus sp. UW140
GTCGGGCAGTGTATCTGAAAAACGATACTGCGCATACCCCTGAAAGCGCCATGAAACAAGCAGTGCGCGGCTTTTTATTACATCCTGCAGATCGAGACTGGTAGTTGGATAATACGGAATTGAGTAATCTGCAGAATCAACATACACCCATTCACTGAGTTCATCGCGAATTAATTCATAACCCACTTTTCCGCCCCACATGAAACTGTGCTTGGGCGATGTGTACCAGCCTTTTACTTCGCCAGTATGCACGTAAGCGTCAAGCACATTTCGTGCGTGATTGATGAATGCTCCAACACCCCGGTTAAAGGCGACCTGCCCGAAAGTAGGCTTACCGAAATCTGCTTCGAGCTGATCAATGCGGTAAGCTCCGATGACATCAAAGAATTCAGTTTCGTAGGTGTTAAATGAGGAGAAGATGATTTTCCAGCGGATCGAACGTGTTTCATCGCGGTTGTAAAAGCGATGATAGTTCAGAGCTGCTGCGTTGAAAACGGTAGTGAACCGGTTGTTTTCTTCGCCTGCAAAAAACACGGTAAACTTCAGCGCATTGTTCAGCGTACCGAATGCTGTTTCGCGGGTTTGCGGGGCAAGGTTGTATTGATTTACGGCGTAATTGCCGAGATAATCAATGTACCAGCGTTCGGTAATGTTGTAGGTGAGATAGGCCTGAACATCGGTAAAGTTCGCATTGTAGTCGCCGGCAACATCCAGTGCATTGAGCAGGTAGCGGTTTGATTTTTGTCGCGCCCCAATCATCCAGCTGAATCTTGATTTGGAGCCTTCGAGGGTTAAATTTGCCCCCAATAAACTGGCTGTAGCTGTGCCCCGGAAACGCGTGGGCCGTTTGTACTTTACATCCAGCACCGACGACATTTTATCGCCATAGCGCGCTTCAAAGCCGCCTGCCGAGAAAAATATCGACTGTGTCATGTCGAGATTCGGGAAGCTCAACCCTTCCTGCTGTCCGGCGCGGGTAAGGAAAGGCCGGTAAATCTCAATATCATTAACATACACCAGATTTTCATCAAAGCTGCCGCCGCGCACTGAGTATTGGTTACTCAGCTCATTGTTGGAAGTAACCCCAACGGCATATTTGAGAATTGAGCTGATATCGGGGTTGGGGGCGGGGAGTTCCGGGAAGTTTTTGGGTTGAAGTACGATTCCGTTTTCTCCGGCACGTTCAATTTTAGTAAAAACACGAAGTGTGCTCAGCCCCAGCTTAATATTTCGGTTAATATTTTCTCCGGGCTGCGGCGAAACGATTATCGTTTGCTGTTTGTAACCCGTTCCGCGAAAAATAAGTGTGTCGGTAACTCCGGCCGGAATTTGCAGCATGTAATTTCCGGTTGCATTGGTATATGCTCCGCGTCCGGAATTTTTGCAATACACCTGAACCAGTTCTGCCGGATTGCCGAGTGTATCTGTAACCTGACCGGAAATAATAGCGGTTTGTGCCGCAGAAACCAACGGGAAAAGCAGCAATGCAGCGAAAACAAAAAGTCGGAAAAGTAGAATCACGCGGCAATAACGCAAAAAACGGCGAATTATTGGTTATTACGCAGCGCACCGCTTCGTGCAGCCTGAATAAATTTAGCCCAGGCTACCGGATTTAACAGGTTATTGGGCGGAGCCTGACCGGCATAGTAATTTTTATTCACCTGCTGCTGCATCTGATATCTGTAAGACATGGTAGCATCGTTTCTTACAAGTGCTGCTGCTGCCGTCATGGTTTGTGCATCCAGATTTGTGCGGGCACGTTCCAGATCATCATCAGGAACATCTAAAGCAAGAAAAGCAGTTTTGAATTGCTCACGCGAGGGCCAGGGATAAATTACCTGCTCTTTCATCAGGAGCGTGTCCATGCGCAACGCCTGAACATGCGTAATGGTACCGGGAATAGAAAATGTGTCGGGAACAATGTAAGTGGCTCGTTTGTAGCCTAATGCAAAGTATTCAATAGTATCGCGTTCCTGAACTACCAGTGAGAAGTAGCCGTTAACATTACTGTAAACACCCCGTGTAGAGTTTTTGATAACCACTGCAACAAAAGGAATGGGTTTGAGGCTGTCGGCATCTACAATCATGCCGCTGAGCTGCATAATTGTACGCACTGAATCGGCTGCTGTTTGTGCACGCGCACCAACCTGCTGAGCTTTGAGTGAAAGCCCGGTTGTTAAAATGAGTGCGGCGGTTATGAGTGTTAGTTGTAAACGCATTGCTTCAAAATTACGGAAAAAATTTGGCTGCAGGTTTGAGTCGGGTTGCAGATTACCAAATGTTATGAATAAAACCTGTATGCTGATTTTTCTGATTTTGCGCGTATTTCTTCATTCTCTTTAAACTCAGTATCTTGCTCAAAATTCTTTTTTGATGAAATCAATCCTGACCCTCGCCTCAATTTTTACCCTCTCTGCACTTTCTGCACAAATTACAATTACCCAAAGCGATATGCCCAATGCGGGTGATACCTTGCGGGTAAGTTATGCTGCTTCAACAGCAAACGTAAATCACACCTTAACCGGACCTAATTTCCTCTGGGATTTTTCGGCACTTACGCCTACAGCTCAGCAGGTTTTTGAGTTTGCTACCCCTACTGCACTGCCGTTTAATTTTACAGCTACCTACGGTGTGCTCAATCCTTCACCCGATTCGTTGCCCGGAATTGGAGCAATACCCACCAATTTTGTTGATTATTTCAAAAATGGTTCGAGCGGCTACCGTCAGGTAGGTTCCAGTTTCGATTATCCGCCCATTGGCTCATTTTCCATTCCAATCATTTACACGAGTGCAGATTACGTTTATGAATTTCCGCTGAACTTCGGAGATATCGATAGTTCAGACGCAGCGTATTCATTTCAGTTGCCTAACCTTATTTATTTGGGGCAAGATCGTCATCGCGAAACCACAGTTGATGGTTGGGGAACACTCATCACTCCTTTTGGCACATTTCAGACATTGCGTTTGCGCTCAGTAGTTGATGCAACAGATACCATTGCATTTGATTCGCTTGGAATAGGTTTTACAACACCGCGTCCGCAACTTATTGAATACAAATGGTTGGCGCAGGGCAGCAAGATTCCGGTGCTGGAAGTAGAGGCACAAGTTCTTGCAGCTACAGAAACTGTAACCAATGTTATTTACCGCGACAGCGTTCGAGCCAATGTGTTTCAGGTAGGTATTGCAGAACAGATTGGTAATGGTGCAAACGCCATATTGTTTCCCAATCCGTGCAACAATGATGCTACCCTGATCTGGAATCAGCAATCGCCTTCCCGCACAACAATCAGTATTCTGGATGTGCAGGGGCGTGTAGTAGCAGCACATGATATGGGCACAATGATGCCGGGCACACAAACCAGAACCATTGATGTATCCAACTTATCATCAGGTGTATACCTGGTTAGAATACAGTCTAATGGGCTTCCCGGCGCATCTGCTTACATGGTGAAACAGTAATCATGGTTATAAGATTTGAGTGCGCTAAAAAGTGTTTAGTGTACTGATTTTCAGTTATTTTATATTTTCCTGAACGGTATTTGTTGAAATGTTTGTAACATTGCGCCCCCTTGCGCGTAAAACGAAGCCGGAACTGACTGCCAAAAACTGTTAATCATGCTGGAACTCATTACGCGAATTGTCAGCGGCATTATGCTGCCTGGCCGCAATCTCCGCCCGGTACTTATCCGTGTGCGTGTTCGTCAAACCCCGGAAACCAGAAAACCTTTCTGAATTTCAGCAATTCGTAATCTATGAAGCAAATAGCTACGCTTTTTGTTGCTGTGCTGTTATCGGTCTTTGCGCAAGCGCAAGACCTTTCGGTGATTAATATCACCAGCCCGGCAAGCGGATGTGCGTTAACATCCACCGAAACTGTAACAATTCGGTTGTTCAACTTCGGGCCTAATTTGCCCGCAGGAACAACATTTAATGTTTCCTACACAATTAATGCGGGTGCTCCTGTAATCGAAACGGTTACACTAGCCTCTACATTGCTTACCAATTCAACGTTAAATTATTCGTTTACAACTCTGGCTAACCTTTCTACAGCCGGAGTTTATTCGTTTGATGCAACAGTAAGCATTGCCGGAGATATTAATCCAACCAACGATGCTTTTACCGGCTATTCCGTTACCAATACATCGGCTTCGGTAGGTGGAACGGTAAGCGGTCCGGCCAGTGTTTGTATTACCGGAAACACCGGATCTGTAAGCTTATCAGGACATACCGGCAACGTGCTTCGCTGGGAATACTCGACTGACGGAGGTTCGACATGGTTTACACTTTCCAACACAACAACATCACAAGCGTTCATGGATTTGAACACCCAAACGCTTTACCGTGCTGTAGTACAAAACGGAGGCTGCACACCAGCAACTTCATCCATTCACACGATCAATATTGATAATGCATCTGTAGGCGGTACAATTACACCGGCAACATCAAATGTATGCGTATCAGCCAATAGTGGTACACTTACACTTGGCGGAAGAACCGGCAACATCCTTCGCTGGGAATTCTCAACCGACAATGGTGTAACCTGGAACATCATAGCCAATACAGCTGCAACGCAAACATTCTCAAACATTCCTTCCACACGTTTGTACCGTGCATTTGTTCAGAACGGAACCTGTAATGGTGTTTACTCTGCAAATGCTACAGTAACAGTAAATCCGCTGCCTGTTGGCGGAACTGTTAATCCGGCAACTACCACGGTATGCTCTGGTACAAACAGCGGCAGTGTAACGGTTTCAGGACATACTTCAACCGTTAACCGCTGGGAAGTTTCTACAGATGGTGGTGCAAGCTGGAGTGTTATTACAACAACGGCTACAACCATCAGCTTTTCAAACATTACAGTATCGCGTTTGTATCGCGCCAGAATTGCAAGCGGAGCATGCGGATTTACTTATTCTTCGGTAGCTGCTGTTAACGTTACAACAAATACCATAGGCGGAACACTTGCACCCGCATCTTCATCAGTTTGTACAGGTGTAAACAGTGGTGTGATCACCCTTAGCGGCAATAATGGCACAATTCAGTTTTGGCAATTTTCAACCGACGGTGGTTTAACCTGGAATAACATTGCCAATACCACTACAACACAAGCATTTTCAAATCTTGTGAGTACAACAATGTATCGCGCATTTTCACAAAACGGAGGATGTGCAGGCGCTTTCTCAGCAACTGCCACTGTTAACGTAAATGAGTTAACGATAGGTGGAACTGTTAGCGGCGGAACTGTAGTTTGCAGCGGCACAAACTCAGGCACATTTAACCTTACCGGTTATCTGGGCAGTATCCTTACCTGGGAATTGTCGAATGATGGTATTACATGGGTAAGCACAGCAAATACAACAGCATCACAGTCGTATCTCAATGCTACTGATACAACCTACTATCGTGCAATTATTGCTAACGGTGTTTGTCCGGCTGATACATCTACAATTGATACACTTTTAGTGGACTCAGTTTCTGTTGGAGGAACACTCGCGCCTTCATCTGCTGTTGTTTGTGCCGGAATCAACAATGGAGTTATAACGCTTTCCGGTCAGGTTGGAAGCATTATTCGTTGGGAATATTCAACCGATAATGGCTTAACCTGGATCACAATCAGCAATACCACATCAACCCAGTCGTACAACAACGTAAGTGTACCTACACTTTATCGTGCAGTTGTACAGAGCGGTGTTTGTTCTGTTGCTTATTCAACAACAACATTACTTACACTCAACCCGATTTCAGTTGCAGGAACACTTTACGGATCAAATACAGTGTGCAGTGGTTCAAACAGCGGATTGCTCACATTGGTTGGTTCACAGGGAACAATTCAAAACTGGGAATCATCAACCGATGGTGGTTTAACCTGGTCAACAATTGCAAACACTACTGCCAACTATACATTCAGCAACCTTACCGACACCACTATTTTCCGTGCACTCGTTACCAACGGCGTTTGCCCTTCAGATACATCAACATTAGTAACCATTTTTGTTGATAATTCATCAGTTGGCGGAATTGTTTCAGTGAGTGATACCGTTTGCAGCGGAAGCAACAGCGGCACGGTTTCCCTGAGCGGACAAATTGGAATTGTTGACGGTTGGGAATATTCTGTTGACGGCGGTGTGACATGGATTTACATCTCTAATTCAACCACCACACAGGGGTATAGCAACCTTACACAAACAACAAGTTACCGCGCCCGCGTAAAGAACGGTGTTTGTCCTCCGGTAACTTCTGTAGAGGCAACCATTACAGTTGATGTTCCCTCGATTGGCGGAACCGTTGCAGGCAGCACATCAGTTTGTATCAGCGGTAACAGCGGAACTTTAACACTCACCGGATCTTCAGGCAACATTACAACATGGCAAAGTTCAACCGACGGAGGTCTTACCTGGACATCCAACGGTAATACAACTGCAACAGAAGCTTTCACGAACCTGACTGACACCACCTGGTATCGTGCAATTGTGCAGAGCGGTGTTTGCGGAGGTGATACATCATCAGTAGGAATGATTACTGTTGATCCTGCAACTGTTGGTGGTACAGCTACTCCGAATGACACAGTATGTGCCGGTTCAAATTTTGGCGTGATACGCGTGAATGGTTTTGTAGGCAACATTATCCGCTGGGAAACATCAGTTGATGGTTTCAACTGGGTAGCTTTTGCCAACACCAGCGACTCAATTATTTACAGCAACCTGAACCAAACAACATTCTATCGTGCACTTGTACAGAGCGGAGTTTGTTCACCTGCTGTATATTCGGCTATTGATACCATTACAGTAGTAGCGCCTGCAAATGCGGGAAGCATCAGCGGAGCAACAGCAGTTTGCGAAGGCACCGGAAATGGTACGCTGGTACTTCAGGGCTTTGCCGGTACTGTAGTGGGTTGGGAAAGCTCAACCGACGGCGGAGTTACCTGGACAGCCATTGCAAACACAACATCAGCACAAACCTGGTCGGCACCTGCTGATACAATCTGGTACCGTGCAATTGTAGGCAACGGAGCCTGCGCGCCAGACACATCGCTGCCGGCCATGATTGCAACTTATCCCAAACCTGTTGCAGCTTTCAGCGCAGCGCCAGTTTGTGCCGGTAATGCAACCAGTTTTGTAAATACATCAACAGTAGCAACCGGTTTCATCAGCTTCCAGAGCTGGGATTTCGGTGATAATGATGCCTCCGTTGCTGTAAGCCCGAACCACCTCTATGCAGCAGGCGGCGGCTACAACGTTACGCTGATAACAATATCTAACTTCAGCTGCTCAGACACAGCAACAGCTACGGTAACTGTAAATGCCCTTCCGGCTGCTGCGATTACTTCTTCGGGCAATACAACACTTTGTGCCGGCGACAGTATCACACTAAGTGTACCGGCAGCGGCCAGCACAACTTATAACTGGAATACATCAGATACCACCAGCAGCATTGTAGTAAATGCCGCCGGTAATTATGTAGTTTCAGTCGTAAATGTTGTTACCGGCTGCACCAACAGCGATTCAATCCAGATTACCGTACTGCCCAGCCCTGTAGCTTATGCAGGTCTCGACCAATCAGTAAGCTCAGGCGAAACAATCACACTCAGCGGCAGCGGAGGTTCGCTCTATAGCTGGTCGCCGGCAAACGGACTTTCGAACACAACTATTGCAACACCGCAGGCAACAGTACCTTTCACAATTTCATATACACTTACAGTAACTGATCTCAACGGATGTGCCGATGAAGACACAGTAACCATTACACTGCTTTCGGATTTCAACCTGGTTGTAGCCAATGTTATGACGCCGAACGGAGATGGTTTCAACGATGTATGGAATGTAATTGGTATTGAACAGTATCCCGGAAACAGAGTTACCATCTACAACCGTAATGGTATGCTCATCTATGAAACCGAGAACTACAACAACACCTGGGGCGGTACATTTAACGGTGCCGAGCTTCCCGACGGAACTTACTATTATGTAATCAGCTTCCCTGATTCTGACAAAGAATTGAAAGGAGCCATTACCATACTCCATGAAGGAAACTAAGTTGAACCACCTGAACACATTCACCATGAAGAAGATTTTCATCACGGCTGCTCTTACAGGTGCGTTTGCACTTACAGCTTCGGCTCAGCAGCTCCCGCTTTACAGCCAGTATGCATTCAATCCGTTCATCTACAATCCTGCAATGACAGGTATTTCAGGTGAAACGAATGCTTTCCTTACTCATCGCCAGCAGTGGACACAGATGACAGGAAGCCCGACTACCAATGCCATCACCGTTGATGGTTTTATGGATGCCAAAAATGTAGGTTTAGGTCTCGCCATTTTTAATGATGTGCAGGACATTAACGAGCGTTTGGGCATTTATACCTCGTATGCCTATCGCTTAAAGATTAACGACGATCAGCAAGTTCGTTTTGGTCTTTCCGTTGGGTTTCTTGATAACCGAATTGATTTTTCAAGAGCTATTGTAAAAGATGGAGCTGATCCGCTCCTGCTTTCACAGATTCAGCGCCGTGCTTCGCTTGATGCTACTGCTGCTGTAATGTATAGCTGGAAAGATTTACGTGTTGGTATTTCTGTTCCGCAAGTTGCTGGGCAGAAAGTCACCTATTCATCAGTTGATTCACGCACGTTTTATCAGCTCAACCGCCATTTTTTGGGAACAGTTGGTTACAAGTATGTCATTAACGAAGAGCAGAAAATTGCACTTGAGCCATTGGCAATGGTTCGCTGGTTACCCAACACACCTGTACAGTATGATGTAAATGTGATGGGCAGCTGGCGCGATATGATTTGGCTTGGAGCTTCCTACCGCAGCAATTATGCCGTAGGAGCAAACCTTCGTGTAAAACTTTTCGGAAGCCTGAGTGCAGGGTATGCGTATGATTTTATCATTACACCGCTTCGTACATCGGCAGGTATCAGCCATGAATTTATGCTTGGCTACACCTTCGGGAAGTTTTCATCATCGGCTCAGACTTCATCTGGTCCGCTGCGTGGCAAATACGACTAGGCATAAGACGTAAACACACTAACCCAAACGTTTGTGAAGCAAGTACTGCTAGCGTTATTTCTGCTGCCGCTGCTGATATTCAGTGAGCCTCTTCAGGCACAATCATCGTCAGAAAAAACGATGATTGCTAATGGGGAGAAACTGTTTCAATTGCGCGAATATGAGCAGGCTTATGGCTATTACAATACACTCCGGCAGAGTCATCCGGAAGTTGTATTGTATCAGTTCCGCACAGGTATTTGCGCGATTTACAAAGGTGATCCGCGCGAAGCATTGGAACTGCTGAAAGGAGCATACGACAAAGATCCGAACCTCGAAAACATCAACTTTTTTCTGGGCCGTGCTTACCTCCTCAATGAGCAGTATGATGAAGCATTACTTCAGTTCAACTTACAGCTTGCTAAAGAAACAAACGAGGCTGATAAGGTTCGTCTTCAGCAGTATGTAACTAATGCCGTTTCTGCAAAAGAGCTTTCGGGTAAACCGGTAAATACAATTGTGGTTAATCCCGGCCGCCCGCTCAACTCGCCCGGCGATGAATATGCTCCCGTTTTTACACAAAATGATTCGGTAATTATTTTTACCTACAAAGGTGTGCAGAGTGCGGGTGGTAAAGATTATACGTTTGGCCGGAAAGACTCGGCAGGTGTTTATTACGAGGATATTTTCCTCTCCATGAAATCAAAAAACACCTGGTTTACTCCTCAGGGATTGAGCACAAATCTCAACACCGGCGGACATAATGCTACAGCAGCAATTACAGCCGATGGTAAACGGATGTTTATTTTTCAGGGCTCTGAAGGCGACGGCGGAGACATTTATGTATCCGATAAAGTTGGCTTTGACTGGTCGGTGCCGCAGCGTTTGCCGGGTGCTGTAAATACACCTTATTGGGAAGGAAGTTTGGCCATTTCACCCGATGGGGAGTATCTTTATTTTTCAAGCACACGCCCCGGCGGTTATGGCGGTAAAGACCTGTATCGCGTTCATAAAGACAACCAGGGCATCTGGGCTTTTGTGGAAAATCTTGGAGCAACGGTGAACAGCCCGCTCGATGATGATGCACCTTCGTTTGACCTTTCAGGAAACCTGATCTTTAGTTCCCGCGGACATAACAGCATGGGCGGTTTCGATATTTTCATCGCCGAAAAATCGGCCGATGGTTTATCGTTTGGTGCTCCTAAAAACATGGGCTTTCCCATTAACAGTACCGCTGAAGATATTTATTACGTGATTGCCAAAGATGGACAACATTCAATGTTTTCATCAAACCGAAAAGACGGTAATGGCGGAATGGATATTTATTTCACAGAACCCGGTCTTCCCGCGCGTGAAGGAGATTTGGTAATGATTAAGGGTTTGGTTACGCTTGATGGTAATCCGGTAAGTTCTGTAGTAACAGTTACCTACACAAACAAAACCGATGTACAGGGCGATTATCAATCGAATGCCGAAAATGGTCGGTACCTGGTTACCCTTCCGCCCGGCGAAAACTACAAGCTCGTTTTTACCGTTAGCGGACAAGATGAATACGAACAAGAATTTGATGCAACTAAAATCAAAACATTTACTTCTAATGAAATAAATGTAGAGTTTTACTCTGATGAATATCGTTTGCTTCATCCCGAAAAATTTGGTCAGATGAATAAAGCTGATTCTGCCAAGGTGATGGAAGCCATGAAGCAAAAGGAGATGATTGATAAAACCAAAAATCTCTTTGCAATCAGCGATTCAAGTCAGTTCTTTACCAATATGGATCAGGGAACACAAGTAGATCCCGGCTATTATGTGGTAATTGGTTCATTTAAGAACCGTGAGTTTGCGAAACGTCTTGAAACAAAAGTGGGAAGACAGCCGCAATACACGAAAGTGCAGCGCGTACTGAACAGCCGTAACGGATTTATGTACGTAACAGTTGCGCATCCGATGACTAAAGAGGATGCGATAGAAATTGTATT
>CALRTD020000095.1:0-10924 GCA_943371015.1 Synechococcus sp. UW140
AAACGAAAAGGATCGCGGCCCGCAGGTAACGATTGTTGCATGCAGCGAAATTAGATCTGCACGCTGTAGTCATTGTTAATGGTGTATTAAGTTATTGTTTATTAAGTAACTCCCCTTTTTGGTCGCTATCTGCATTAAAACTGCTTAATTTGTGTTTAATATTCATTTAATTGGTAATAGTAAAACTATTATACTTGGTATTTGTTCCTTTGCTGTTGAATAAAATCAGCAATGATAAAAAAGTCATCTTCTTCGTTTGTAAATCCGCCCAATCAGCCTGACAGCTCAGTTTCTCACCGGGCTGCATTCATTCGTATTGTAGTTGATGAGCATCTTTACCTGCGTGATCCTCAGGAAACTGAATTGGGAAGGCGACTGCTTTCTGTGGCTGTGGAAATGATCGGTGAAATGGGGCTCGAGGCCTTCACATTTTCCAAACTGGCCAGAAAATGCGTTTCAACAGAAGCCTCTGTTTATCGTTATTTTCATAATAAACATGAACTTCTGGGGTATTTGGTTGCCTGGTACTGGTCCTGGCTCGATTATCAGGTAAATGTGCGAAGCACCAATATCGCTGACCCTTCGCGGCGTTTGAACATCATTCTCGGTGTTCTTGCGGTCTCAACTTCCGGCAATGATATTACCCCGTGGATGAATGAAACCTTACTGCATCGTTTAGTGATAAGTGAGTCAGGCAAGCTCCAGTTAGCGGGTCAGCATACCGCTGCGCGCGCTTATGCACATCAGGAGATTTTTACCCGGCGTATTGCCGACACCATTGCAAGTGTAGATGCGGCCTATAAATATCCCAAGGCCCTGGCCAGTTTACTCATTCAGCAGGCGCATCAGCAGCGGTGGTATGCTGATCATTTTCCGGAATTAACGGAAATCAATATATCAAACGGTAACTGTAAAACGCTTATCAAATTTCTTGAACACATTTTACAAGGCTGTATTCACGTATCTGCAAAGAACAATAGCTAACAATGACAACACCCGAACTGATTCGCTCAACACTCTCTGCAATTCTCCGTGCTTACGAATTGGCACCGGAAGATTATTTACTGAGAGAAACTGAAGTGCTCTTTACCGGCGAACGCCTTTCCGCTCCGGAAGCTTTTCTGGATGCGCTTGTTCAGGTTGCAAAACGCAATGAGCTGGTTATCCTGCGAGATGAATTACCCGAAAACGAGTTTCTTGATAATTTTAAAAAAGCATACTATCCTGCATTAGTTATTTGCAGAAATGGAAATGACCTGATTCCGGTTGTTCTTGCCCATAATAAAAAAGGAGATTTTGTTCAGTATATCATCCATAACCACAATACTGAAGTAAAACCTTTTGGTTCTTTTTCTGATCTCCCGGGTAGTATTCACAGTGTAATGCGCGATGGCATTTCCTGCGCGGTTATCAATACCTGTTACCCAAACAAACCATTGTTCAGTGAGTACGATGAAAACGGACAAACCGTTGAAACGCCGCACAGGTGGGAAATAATCAGACGTTTTACACGATTGCTCAGGTATGAGCGGCGCGAAATCGGCTACATCATTATTTATGCCGTTATCGTTGGTCTCATTGGCTTATCGCTTCCGCTCGGAGTTCAAAGTATTATCGGCTTTGTATCGAGTGGCCGGATAGCAACTTCTGTAGTCATACTTATCATTATCATAATTGCAGCACTTCTTATTGGCGGCGGGCTTCAAATTATGCAGCTCTATCTTTCGGAGCATATTCAGCGGCGATTATTTACAAAAACAGCTTTTGAATTTGCATTCCGAATTCCCCGTGTTCGTATTGAGTCTGTACTCAAAGAATATCCGCCCGAATTAGTCAACCGCTTTTTTGATATTGTAACCTTACAAAAAGGACTTTCGACACTGCTTCTCGAATTTTCGGGCGCTGTTTTGCAAATTATTTTCGGGTTACTGCTGCTCTCACTTTATAACACGGTGTTTATTACGCTCGGCCTTGTACTGATTGTTACACTGGTCTTGATTATCAGGTTCACAGGCCCGCGCGGATTATCGACAAGCATCAAAGAATCGAAGTATAAATATCGGATTGCCAACTGGCTTGAAGAGTTAGCACGCGGACTGAGTACATTCAAACTTGCCGGTGAAACAAATCTGGCAATGGAGCGAACCGATAGCCTGATTTCACTTTATCTGGCAGCTCGTAAAAAGCTTTTCAAAGTGCTGATTACTCAGTATGTGAGTTTTGTACTTTTCAAAACATTAATCACCGGCGGTTTATTGGTTACCGGATGTATTCTGGTGGTAAATAAACAGATTAACATTGGTCAGTTTGTTGCTTCCGAAATTGTAATCATTCTGATCATGGCAGCTGTTGAGAAAATTATTCTCAAGCTCGATACTGTTTATGATGTGCTTACCAGTGTTGACAAAATTTCGCATGTTACAGACTTGCCAATCGATATCACCGGCAATATTCGGATGCCTGAAGTTACCGATGGTAAAGGGATTGCGATACAGATACAAGAACTGTATTATCGTTTCCCTGATCGGGCACAGCCTGTGCTGAATCATCTTTCGTTCAAAATAAATTCGGGCGAATGTGTTTGTATCTCAGGGCATAATGGTTCAGGAAAAACGTCACTCGTTAATATCATGCTTGGCCTGCTCAATTCATGGCAAGGTGTTATTACGTATGATGGAATTCCCCTGCGCGATCTCGACCGCGAAAGTTTATTGGCGCAGGTTGGTGATTATGTGGCGCAGGAAGAATTGTTCGACGGAAGTGTGCTTGAAAATATTACACTTGGCCGGCATCAGGTTTCACTTAACGATGTAATTCAGGCGGTGAACTGTGCCGGACTCACCAACTGGCTGCACACGTTGCCCGATGGGCTTAGCACAAGGCTTGTTGGCGGAAACCAACGCGTACCGGGTAGCATTATGCGAAAAATTATTCTTGCCAGAAGTATATGCTCTAACCCTCGTTTGCTCTTGCTCGATGATTTTCTGCTCGGTGTTGAACGTGCCGAAAAAGAACGAGTACTTTCACATATTATCAGCCTTCACAGGAAATGGACAATTGTATTTATTTCAAATGATCCGTTTATCATGCAAAAATGCGAACGATTGCTTGTGCTTCGCGACGGGCGTACTGTTGCCGAAGGAAATTGGGCTACAATGCAGGATAATGCTGAACTAAAAGAACTGCTTCACCTTCAATCCTGAAACTAAAAATGGGAAACGATAAAAAAGATTTGGGCGAAGAATTAATCAGCCGAAAACATTTTCAGGCTGTAGGCATGGTGCGTAATCCGCGCATGAGTAAGCGTGTGGCACAGTGGTGTATTGCAATTCTGATTGTCATGCTGCTCTGTATGTTTTTGCCGTGGACGCAAAACATCAGCTCTTACGGAAAGATTACTTCGTATGCTCCGCAAGACAGGCCGCAGGAACTGCAGTCTGTCATTCCAGGGCAGATTGCTAAATGGTATGTTCGTGAAGGTCAGTTTGTGAAGAAAGGAGATACCATTGTGCGTCTCACCGAAGTAAAAGAGAAGTTTCTCGATACTAATCTCGTGAAACGTCTCGGCGAGCAAATCGGAGCAAAAGAAGGTTCACGCGAGTCGTATGCGCAAAAAGTGACTGCTCTTTCCACACAGGTTCGTGCCTTGCAATCGGCGCAAATTCTGAGTCTCGAAAAAGCGCAAAACAAAATGCGGCAGGCCCGACTCAAAGTAATCAGCGACAGCACCGATGTAATTGCTGCTTTTGCCGATTTTGAAACTGCAATAAACCAGCAGCAGCGCGCTGATACACTGTTCAAAAAAGGACTCATTTCGTTAACCGATTTGGAACGCCGCCGGCTTAAAGTACAGGAAACTCAGGCCAAACGCATTTCAGCAGAAAATAAATTGCTGATCAGCAGAAATGAGCAGTTAAATGCGGCAATTGAACTTGGCTCAATTGAGGCTGAGTATCTCGATAAGATTTCGAAAACAGAATCGGAAATTAACTCTGCACTTTCGTCGGAGTTTGAAGCGGTGGGCGAAATTTCCAAACTCAATGTAGAGTACCGAAGCATGCAAATTCGCCGTGATTTTTATGCGGTAACTGCTCCGCAGGATGGATATATCGTGCAGGTGAAAAAACAAGGTGTTGGAGAAACGCTCAAAGAGGGTGATGTTATCGCAACCATTATGCCTGCTAATGCGCAGTTGGCTATTGAGCTGTATGTTGAACCTATGGACATTCCGCTGCTTGCAAAAGGCCGCAAAGTTCGTTTGCAGTTTGATGGTTGGCCGGCTCTTGTATTTCAGGGATGGCCCAACTATAGTTTCGGTACGTTTGGCGGCGTAGTTGCGGTTATTGATAATATTGATACAAAAGGAAAGTATCGTATTCTGGTTATTCCTGATCCGGAAGATGATCCGTGGCCGAAACAACTTCGTGTTGGCTCTGGTGTGTATGGTTGGGCATTGCTTAAAGATGTGCCGGTGTGGTACGAACTCTGGCGACAACTCAACGGTTTCCCGCCGGATTATATGGGCGACATGAAAGATGAAGCTGAAAAAGAATATAATAAGGCGAAAGAGGCCGCAACAAAAGAAGAATAACATGCCATACAGAACATTCTCTGAATTATCAATCGTTCAGCGTTTCTCTATCCGTGCAGTTGTAGTGTGTGGACTGCTTGCCTTGCTGTTTACCAATTCTGTTCAGGATGCGGCAGCAGTAACTGCACCGGCTGCTGATACAGCACGAGTAATGCTGATTGGTGATTTCTACGGTCTGATACTGGAACGCCATCCGATTGTGAAACAGGCTGCAACCTTTGGCGAGGCTGCTAAAGCCGAACTGAGAATGTCGCGCGGGTTACTCGATCCTAAACTTTCAGCAACGCTGGGAGAAAAGGAATTGACTTCCTCCCGATACTATACCATGTGGGATAATACACTGAAAGTTCCCACATGGGTTGGTGTTGATGTGAAAGCCGGATTCGAGAGAAACACCGGGCAGTATGTTTCGTCAGACATCCGTACACCATCAGCCGGTCTTTGGTATGCAGGAGTAAGCGTTCCGCTGGGACAGGGACTTGTTATCGATGAACGCAGAAATGTAATTCGTCAGGCACAGTTACTGCCAGCGCTTGCTGAGGCTGAGCAGTTAAAACAAGTAAACAAGCTTTTGCTGCAGGCGACAAAAGATTACTGGGACTGGTACACCGCGTGGAACAGATTACAACTGCTGAATGAAGGTTACGAACTTGCTTACAACCGTTTTCAGGCGGTGAAGTCGCGCGCAGAGCAGGGTGATTTGCCGGCAATTGATACAGTGGAAGCACTCATTGCTGTTCAGGATCGCGATAATCAGCGCATTCAGGCTGAGGCTGATTACAGCAATGCAATGCTGAAAGTATCGAACTACCTCTGGCGCGAAGATGGCACTCCGCTTGAATTAACACCCCTGGTTTTGCCGGCAGCCGGAGGAACTGAGATAAGCCGTCTTACTGTTGACAGCCTCAATAATCTTGTAATTGCAGCCCGGCAGCGCCATCCGGAAATAGTGAAACTCGATGTGAAACGCGATCAGCTTGCTGTGGAACGCCGCTATCAGGCCGATAAACTAAAGCCGAAGCTGAATTTTGAATACAATATGCTGACCAAAGAAGCCACCGGATTTGGAATGGCAGTTACTGATAACTACTATGCCAATAACTACAAATACGGCTTAACATTCAGCTACTCGCTTTTTTTGAGACAGGAACGCGGTAAACTAAAACTCACTGAGATCAAGCAACAGCAGGTTGCATTTGATAAGCAGCAGGCCGAGCGCGAAATCACCAACGAAATCAATCAGGTGTACAACAACTGGCTTGCGCTCGAAAAACAACTTCTGCTTCAGCAGCAGCAGGTAATTAATGCTGAACTGCTCCGCGATGGCGAACAGCGCAGGTTTGATGCGGGCGAAAGCTCTTTCTTTTTGGTGAATACCCGCGAAACATCACTCATATCAGCACAAATAAAGCTGTTTGAGATGCAGGCGAAATACGCAAAAGTAAAAGCCGAACTCTACTGGGCTGCCGGATCTTTAATTGCAGCATAACGAACAAACGAGGGCGAAGTTTACTTCGCCCTCGTTTGCTTTTCAGGAAGGGAAACTAATCGGAAATTCCGGTATCACGAATGCTTCGGTAACCACATTCATGTGAGTTGGATTGGCGAGTTGTTGTGCCCGAAACAATTGTAGCGCTCTGTTCCCGATATAAATAGTTTCATGTAATTGATATGAAGTGATACAAGACGGGATATATAGTTTTCGTAAGATTATTCAGCACGGAGCAGAAAAGCCGGTGTCAATGATTAAGGAAATGAACAATTGATGTTTGAAAAGTATTTATTGCCTTGAATCACCCGCAAACATTGACTTCTTCTCAAATCAGTATTCGCCAATTGTAAAGAGATGAAACACCGAGCCAAGTGTTTCGTAAATTCAGGATGTGATTGCTGTATACCTGTAATGCACAATACACCAAACATCATGAAAACAAAAAACCACGACGATTTTTTTTACATGGTGTATGAGGTCGTTCGCCTCGTTCCGTTTGGCCGTGTTACTTCTTACGGAGCTATTGCCAATTACCTTGGTGTTAAAGGTTCATCGCGCATGGTTGGCTGGGCAATGAACAGCTCTCACAGCCATCACTCTCCTGTGCCTGCTCATCGTGTTGTAAACAGGCAAGGAATGCTTACAGGAAAACATCATTTCGGTCATCCTGATATTATGCAGCAGCTTCTCGAAAAAGAAGGGGTACAGGTTGTAAATGATCAGATCGTAAATTTCAAAATTCTCTTCTGGGATCCTTCTCAGGAACTCAAACTTTAAATTTTCATGGCAACATCTTATTGTGATTTCGTTCAAAGCATTGATCCGAAATCTGATAACCCGCATATTCATTACCACAATCACGAATATGGTTTCCCGCTTCCTGATGATGATGCCCTTTTCGGAAGACTGATTCTTGAAATTAATCAGGCGGGTTTATCGTGGACAACCATTCTCAACAAGAAAGCCAATTTTGAAAAAGCATATCACGGCTTTTCAATTGCCCGCATTGCAAAATATGGCGAGAAAGATCGTCAGCGTTTGCTCAACGACGCAGGGATTATCCGCAACCGCCTGAAGATTGATGCGGCAATTCACAATGCCAATGTTGTTTTGCAATTACAAAAAGAACACGGCTCGTTTAAAGCGTGGATTGAACTTCATCACCCGAAAACAAAGGAAGAATGGGTGAAACTATTCAAGAAGACATTCCGCTTCACCGGCGGCGAAATTGTGAATGAGTTTCTGATGAGCACCGGCTACCTTCCGGGTGCGCATGTGCCGGAATGCAGCGTTTACAAAAAACTGGCAAAGCAAAAACCGGCGTGGATGAAAAAAGCTTAGTGAGCAGCTTTCAGACTCAGTTCTTCAACTACAATGCGCATCACCTCTTCGTTCCAGAGCATGCGGTAGTGTCCAACATCCTGCAGCGGAATCAGTTTTAGCATCGGCCATGCTTGCGAAACCTTTTGGGCATTTGCAAAAGGAATTTGTGAATCGTTGCGGTCGTGAAGCAATACAGCTTGCTCCACATTTGTTCGCGAAGCGTCTCGGCTTACCTGAAGTTCACTTGCCTTGTAGCCAAAATTAGCTTCAAAGAATTTATAAATACGCTCCTGCTGCTTGGGTTTCAGTTGAAGCAAGGCATAAAACTCATTAAAAGCATCAATCAGGTTATCGGGCGTACTCAGCAAAACAAGTTGTTTTACGGCATGTTGTTTTCGGGCCAGTGTATAAACAGAAGCAGCACTGCCAAACGAATGTGAAACAAGAATACGAATAGCAGGATATTGAGCGAAAATTTCGGCCATTACATCTGCATACGCAAAAAGTGTAGAGCGCTTGCCTTCGCTGTCGCCATGTGCAGGAGCATCAAAAGCAAGACTCGAAATTCCGCATTTTTCAAATTCCATGGCAAAGCCAGCCATATTTCCTGCACGACCTTCCCAGCCATGAACCAGTAACACTTCAGGCGCATTTTTTCCCCAACAGTAAGTGCGGATACGTTTTCCGTCAACTACAATATCCTTAGCTGTTGCTTTTGCCAATGCTTCAATTTCACGCTCGCGTGATTTGCGAATGCGAGGTGTGGCAAATAACATGAGTACGCGCCACGCGGCCTTGTCGGGTGCAATAAAAAACAAAAACTGAATCCAGATCCGATAAAAAGAAAGCATAGTTCCTGACATGCTGCAAAATTAGCAGAAAGCAGTCATAATATTATGCGTTCATAATTTAATAATAAACATCCATTCGGAACCAGGCCGCAAACTGAATAGGGACGCCATATTCGCAATGGTACTCTTCGCGCGGACGAAGTTTCGAGGTTTTACTGCCAAAGCCCGGAGGCGGTGCCAGTAAGTTGTAGCGATCTGTGTAACCAAAATGCCGGATGATTTGCCAGCGGTTATTCACCTTTTTGAAGAACGCATAACCGATTTGTATAACCGTTTGTTTTCCGCGCATCACTTTCCGTACATCGGCAACAAGTGCAACAGCAACACCGCCGGGCTTTCCGACCTCAACAGTATCTGTTCTTGAACTGGTACGAAGCGTTAGAATCTTTGGTGTTTTAAACACAAGCGAATCTCCGTCGAGATAAATTTTATCGATAGAAAGATGAAAAACATACTGTTTCTGTGCCTGCTGGAATGACGGAAACAGCAGAACGCTGGCGAAAATTACAAGCAGGAAAAGTTTGTTTCGCTTCATAAGCTGACATAAATCAGTGTTAAAGGTAGAGCAGAACGGGCAATATTCATTCCATCTTCATGTCGCGTACCCAAAGGCTGCGTATTTTTGCATAAAATTTCCTGATTATGGCAATTACCAAAGAACAGATCATTGATGCGCTTCGCAATGTTGACGATCCCGATCTGAAAAAAGATATAGTTACGCTGGGTATGGTGCGTGATGTAGAAGTAAACGGCAATAATGTTTCGTTTACAGTTGTACTCACCACGCCGGCCTGCCCGATGAAAGACATGATACAACGTGCCTGCGAAAATGCGGTGAAGTATTATGTGAGCAAAGAAGCCGTTGTAAACGTACACATGACGGCCAACACCAGCAGCCAGCGCAGCGGCCCGGTGCTTCCGGGTGTTCGCAATATTATTGCTGTTTCATCAGGCAAAGGCGGAGTAGGGAAGTCAACCGTGGCCTCAAATCTTGCTGCCGCACTGGTTATGCAGGGTGCAAAAGTGGGACTTATTGACGCCGACATCTATGGCCCGTCTATGCACATTATGTTTGATGTGATGCACGAACAGCCCAAACTGGCCACTATTGGTGGCCGGCAGCTTATGGTTCCGGTTGAAAGCTACGGTGTAAAACTCCTTTCGATAGGCTTTTTTACAGATGTCAATCAGGCCGTGGCCTGGCGCGGGCCGATGGCTACAAAAGCCCTTAACCAGCTGCTTTCGGATGCCGACTGGGGCGAACTAGATTACATGATTATCGACATGCCTCCCGGCACCGGCGATATTCACCTCTCGCTGGTAAGTTCGGTGCCGCTTACGGGTGCAGTTGTGGTCAGTACACCGCAGCAGGTTGCACTGGCCGATGCACAAAAAGGCATCGCCATGTTTAAAATGCCAACCGTAAACGTGCCTGTGCTCGGCATTGTAGAAAATATGGCCTGGTTCACTCCCGCCGAGCTGCCCGAAAACAAATACTATATTTTTGGAAAAGGCGGAGCCGCTGCTCTGGCCGAAAAGCTGGATGTACCGTTGCTCGGTCAGATTCCGCTTGTTCAAAGCATCTGCGAAGCCGGCGATGTAGGCCGCCCCGCTGTGCTTCAGGAAACTACCCCGCAAGCACTTGCCTTCCTCGAACTTGCCGGAAATGTTGCCCGGCAGGTAGCAATGGTCAATGCTGCCGCAAGAGAAACAGCGCCCGCATCCTGATTTTTAGTAATTTTGCACCACAATTTCAAATAAACATCATGTCACAACCGCAGCCTGCCGAACTTGTTGCCCGTATCGAAGATGCTCTTCAGCAACTGCGTCCGTTCCTGCAAACCGATGGCGGCGACGTGCGTTTGGTCGAAATTACAGAAGACAAAATTGTGCGTCTCGAACTCGAAGGTGCTTGCCGTTCCTGCTCAATGAATATGATGACATTCAAAGCCGGAATCGAAGAAGCCGTTCGCCGTGCCGCACCCGAAGTAAAAGCGGTTGAAGCTGTTAATCTGAACACTGCTGTTGCCCAAAACTAAACCTTTGCGGTTGCACGTATATAAAAGCCGGAAAACACCGGAATCACCCGAAATGAAAACAAAAACAACAAAAAAGGTTTTTCCTTCAAGGGAAAAACCTTTTTTCAGTTGTTATAGGCTATTGTAAAATGGCAACAATCACGCAAGAACAAAAACAGAGTGTTGTAATTCTCTTTGCCGGCGACTCCGGTGATGGTATTCAGCTCACAGGAACGCAGTTTACCACTGCTGCTGCAATTCACGGCAACGATATCAGTACGTTTCCCAACTTTCCGGCCGAAATCCGCGCTCCGCAAGGCACTCTGGCCGGAGTTTCCGGTTTTCAGCTGCACTTTGGCAGCGTAGCGGTTCACTCGCCCGGCGATGCCTGTGATGTGCTCGTGGTAATGAACGCTGCTGCACTTAAAGCCAATCTCCGTCAGCTCCGCGAAGGCGGAACCATCATTGCCAATACCGATGGCTTTGATCCGAAAAACCTCAAACTCGCTAAATATCCCGACGGTGTAAACCCGCTCCGCGATAGTTCGCTTGAACGTTATCGGGTAATAGAAATTGATGTAACCAAACTTACCCGCACTGCGCTGGCAGGCTCGGGTATGGGCACCAAAGAAACCGACCGCTCGAAAAA
>CALRTD020000096.1:0-10904 GCA_943371015.1 Synechococcus sp. UW140
GTTGGAAAATCACGCATTGTTTCTTTGCGGATTTCGAAATGCAAATGTGCCGGATACGCGCCGCCGCCGGTGCCAATAGTTCCAATCTTCTTCCGGCGCGAAACAAGTTCACCTTCTTTTACGTCACGCTTTTCGAGATGTGCATACAAGCTGAATACCGTGCAGGGTTTTGCATTGCTGATGTAATGATGTTCAATCAGAATGATGTTTCCCCAGGGCGAACCAAAATCGGCGGAGGCAATTACTTTTCCTTTGGCTGTTGCATAAACCGGCTGACCGAGATCCGTATTTCCGCCGCCGTTTCCGTTCCAGTCTTCGCCGGTGTGTATGCCTAAACTATATTGCTCGGCAGTGTGTGTGGCAATGTACCAGCCGTTGTGTTTTTTGCCTTCGTTGTCGGTGTAAGTACCGCCGCCGTTGCCATCGCCAAACGGATAATCGAAACCATCGGCCAGCCCTTCATCAAATAACTTTTCGTAAACGGTAAGGGTATCTGTTTTAGCTGAAGCTGATTTTTGCTGTTTATGCGCTAAAGCAATTTGCGAATTATCGCAGCAAATTAAGAGTATTAATGCCGGAATAATTAAACGCATCATGGGTTCAGCAGATTTCGAAATCCAGCAGTTTTGATTCACCAATGTAGGCTGTAAGCCTGTCGCCGCGCTTTACCGGACCAACACCTTCGGGCGTACCGGTAAAAATAAGATCGCCGGTTTTGAGGGTGAAGTACTGCGAAACATGCGAAATCAATACATCAAAACTGAACAGCAGGTCTTTTGTATTTCCGCGCTGCACCGTGTTTCCGTTGATATCAAGATGAAACTGAATTGCATCGGCTGCACCAAGCGAGGCTTTCGGAACAAAACTGCCGATAGGAGCAGAGTGGTCAAAGGCTTTTGCTTTTTCCCAGGGCAAACCTTTGGCTTTGCAATTGGCCTGAATATCGCGCGCAGTAAAATCAATACCGATACCAATTTCTTCGTAATACCGATGTGCAAACTCCGGCTGAATGTGCTTTCCGGCTTTTGAAATCTTAAGCACTAACTCCACTTCATGATGCAGATCGTTCGTGAAATCAGGATAAAAGAAAGGCGCATTTTCGCGAAGCAAAGCGGTATCGGGTTTCAGAAAAACAACAGGCTCTGTTGGCAAAGGGCTGTTCATTTCTTTGGCATGTTCGGCATAATTGCGGCCGATGCAGATAATTTTCATGTGCTGGTGTTGATGAGAAGATATTACCGGTTTACGGCATCTATATATTCAAAAATCTGATCAATCTGATCGTCGGTTAATTTGGGGAATGCTGTCATTGTTTCCTGTTTGTATTTCACATACAGTTTAGTTGCATAAGCATCACCAGCGGCAATCATCTCCGACGAATTTCTTACAAACTTGTATCTCCAGTCGCCGCCGGGCATGCGTTTGGTTGCGTCTTTAAGTCCCGGACCTTTTTTGTCTTTGTCATCGGTGCGGTGACAGATAGCGCATTTTTTAAACAGCTTTTTTCCGGCCTGTTCGCGTTCGGTGAGTGGCTGTTCTGCAGAAAATGAGTTAAACAGAACAACAGTCATAAATGGAACTAGTACCCAGGCTATTTTTTTCATTTTGTATATCGTGAAATATATACCAAAGTAAGGTCAATTTTCGAATGCTGCAAACCAGCAAAGTACAATGATTGAAAATGGATTTTTCCCGACAGGTTAGTTAGGTGAATTTTCTAAATGTTAAACTGATCCGGGAGGTTGTATTGTTAATGTCTTTAGGAACTCCATGTTTAAAATTAGTTTGAGTTTTTCCGTACATCGTTATAATACAACCGTGTTTCAATTCAATTTTTATATGTGTATATAAACTATCTGGCTTACCATTTTTTAGATTCTTAGGTGTAATTTTTAGTACTCGGGGAAATCGTACATTTTGGCATAAAGTTACAATGGCAATGCCGGCATCAGGTAACATTCCTATTTGGCAGTCGCTATGTTGTGCAATATAATCTTTACCGTTAGCATACCAATTTACAATTACCTGATTGTATTTGTATTCGCCAGTCTTTTCATTCATAAAGCAAGTAAAACGATCAAAAAGAGGAGGTAAGGCTAAGTCTTTTGGTTGTTCAAGCCCCGAATACATATACGTTTTTTTAGGATCTCCTGTTCTCAATGGTTGATGCAAATAACTCTTATGCCAACGCGGAGAGTCACATTCTTCATTATCATACATTACTATTTTGCCCCGCTGTACCGGATGAAGTTCAAATAACTGCTTATAATTTTCTGTTGCATAATCCAGCAGCTCTTCCGAAAGCCATTCAATTGTAATCCATGATAATTTACTTTCGGACAGATAAACTTTTGAATAGTTGATTTTGTCTGATGGAGTAATATGCAGCACATCATCTTTAACTACCTGAAATTCATCATCCGCTATTTTTTCTGTTACTAACATACAGGACATTAATTAAGATAATGAATCAGGTATTCTCCTTGAGGTACTTAATTATTTCTTGCTTTCGACATTTCGTCAAATGCTTCTTGCAAATCATTACAAAGATCGGTATTGCTTCCGTCTCCCGAATGGTCATCAAACGACCATTGGCACATTGCCGCTTTTGTATCCGTAACCGTTCCTTTAAAAAATACATTAGCGGTATCGACTAAATACACCCAGCACTCGTATAATACATTACCGGGGTTATTGGTTTCTGCTACATCCCAAAGCTCCACAACAGCATCGTTCATGTCTCCGTCTCCGCTTTGTTCCAAAAAATGTTCGGCAGTAGTGTATTCTTTTCCATAACCCAAAGTAGCAGAAATTGCCATTTGCTGCAATTGAACATCACTAAGCTGTTTGTAGTTTTCGGCATTGATTTGTCTGCCGTTAATAAACTTTAATTTTGCCATGATTTACTTGTTTGTTAGTTGGTTTTGTATGTTAAAAAACTTTGATAGGTCCCATTTTTGAAATCATAAAAAACACCTGTAATGCCCCAATTAAAGGTTAAGATGTATTGATTGCATTCTGGATTACTATCCCAATTGAAATTACTTTCATCATTTATTTGGGCTTTAATCCAAGCAGTTTCAACATCACGGTTATTTGCCCAGGCAATGCGATTTTTTGGTTCAGTCTCAATTTCAAAGATTATTTTTTGTACGGTATCATTTTCAATGATAAAACTGAATTTAAAGAACAATTTATCAATTTCAATTTGTGCAGAAGAGTAATAACAGTTGGGGATATACTCGCTTCGAATGAGTTGATCATTTCGGAAATGAAGCTGCAGATCGCTTAATCTTGTTTTGTTTGAAACAATGAAGCCGTCGTTAATTGTAAATTCTCCGTTTTCTTTGTTTATGAGCTGTTTGGACATATTAAGAAAGATAAAAAAATAATTGAAGACAGTTCGTTTTTTATCAATCGGGAAGGCTATTTCCCGTCGCCTGCATCTGCATATTCCAGAATTGCGTCAATATCTTCGTTACTCAGACTCGGAAAAGCAGTCATTGCGGCATTGTTCCATTCGGCTTTAATTTTTGCTGCATACGCATCGCCCGAAGCGGCCAGTGCTGCTGAATTTTTAATCCATTTATACTTCCAGTCGCCACCGGGAATACGGGCAAGTACACCTTTGAGTCCGGGGCCGGTTCCCTTCTTCTCAGAAGCATAGTGGCAGGACGAGCAGTTTGCTTTAAACAGTGCTTTTCCTTTGCTGTTTACCGGCGCAGCAGCAGTTGCCGGTGCGGGAGTTGGTACCGACTGAACAGCTTGCTGGTTTAGCTCTTCGTTTCCGTTTATGCGTTCATCGTGTTGATTGCAGCTTGTGGGCGAGGCCAGAAGTGCAATGGTTACTGCAAATGCAAGCAGCATATCATACGGATGGTGCTTGCCGAATTTTGAGGCTGAATTGTTCATTGTATTGATGTTTATGAATTTGCAATGCAACAAAAAAGCCACTTCGGCAAAAATGCTTCAGTGGCTTTTGAAAAGATGTTATTTCTGGAAATGCGTAATTCTCTGAAATCGGAAAAAACTCGTTTATCTCAGCATTTCGCCGGAGTCGTTTACTTTTCGGTATCGTTGTGCAGCGATACGGAATTTTCCGGGTTCTGCTGCTGCGTTCGACGCACATAACGTTTACTTATGTGCAGAAGGAGATTGCTGCTGTTTTACTTTAGGGATTTCATGCGCAATCTGATCTGCGTAATTACTTTTTTGGTGTAGAGCGGAAAATCTCCGTCCATCATCCAGTTATAATAAGAAGGTTCTTTTTCAAAAACCTCAGTTACCGGTTTTCCGTTGTGCTTGCCGAAATTGAATACCTCAACGCCTTTTGCGTTGCGCACAATGCGACCGGCAAGATCTACATTGTTGTTGCGCGATGAGAAATCGGCAAGAAACTCTACATCACGTTTCAGATCAGCATAGCGGTCGAGCTGTGCTTCCAGAATTTCGTGTGTAGCTGCAATATCTGCTGATGCGGCATGTGCATTTTCGAGCGGTTTTCCGCAGTAAAACTGATAAGCTGCGGCCAACGTGCGCTGCTCCATGCGGTGAAAGATGTTTTGCACATCAATGAGCCGACGGTTGGAAGCATCGAACTCAATTTCGGCACGCAAAAATTCTTCGGCCAGCAGCGGAATATCAAACTTGTTTGAATTATAGCCAGCCAAATCACAACCTTCAAGCAGGGCCGCCAGTTGACGAGATACTTCTTTAAAACTAGGCGAACCGGCCACGTCTTCATTCGTAATTCCGTGAATGGCTGTGGTTTCGGGCGGAATCGGAATACCGGGGTTGATGCGCATGCTTTTCATGTCGCGGTCGCCGTTGGGCATAATGCGCAGAATAGCTATTTCTACAATCCTGTCGGCGGCCACATTCAGCCCTGTTGTTTCAAGATCTATAAATGCAAGCGGACGAAACAGGCGAAGCAAAGTCATGCGTTACAAAGTTGTGATTAAGTGTTGTATTTATCAAGAGTTGAGTACTGACAGAACTCAGTTTTCGTCAGGAAAGTGGAAGTTAATCTTTTCCAGCAATTCTGCATGAACGGCTTTTGTGCCGCACACTATTCGTATACCCGAAACAGGGTTCGAATTTCCTTTAAAATCGGTAGCAATTCCGCCGGCTTCTTCAATCAGCACAATTCCGGCCGCCACATCCCAGGCGTGTAAACCGTATTCGTAGAAAGCATCGTAACGCCCGCAGGCCACATAAGCCATATCGGTTGCTGCCGAGCCCGGACGGCGCAATCCGCGGCTGTTTTGCATCAGATCTTCAAACAAAGCAAGATAAGGTTTCAGCAGGCCGTGGTCGTAATACGGAAATCCAGTGCCCAGTAATGCCTGTTTCAGCGAAGGGGATTTTGAAACGGATATTCTTTCTCCGTTCATCCATGCTCCGCCGCCGCGCCACGCATAAAAACATTCTTCGAGATTGATTTCGTAAACAACGCCCAGCACCGGAATGCCGTCTTCGGTAAGCGCAACACTTGTTGCAAAACAGGGAACACCGTGTACAAAATTAGTGGTGCCGTCGAGCGGATCTATAATCCAGTTGTAGCGTTCGCCGGTTTCGCGGTTTTGATCTTCTTCGGTAATAAATCCTGCACCGTTCAGCAGCGGAGCAAGCTGTTCGGTAAACAGGCGTTCAGCTTGTTCATCCACATACGAAACAAGGTTGTTGTAGCTTTTTTCGTGAACATCCGACTGCTGAAAGTTTTTGCGCTGTTCGAGGATAAAACGGCCAACGCTCATGCTTATCGTTTGTACTTCGGCACAGAGGTTGGCAAGCGTTTTTTCGGTCAGCTTATTCATGCGGTTTCGATATTCGATTTATCGTCAACCGGAGCTGTTTCTGCGGGCTGTGATGCATGCCGTTTGCGTGTCCACCAGAATCCGATTGCACCAACAAGAACAAGACTGAAAGCAATAAATTCGGCTTGTGTTACGCCCCAGCTTCCGATGTGAAACAGGATTTCGTTTTGGCGGATCAGCTCAATGAAAAAGCGTTCAACACCGTTAAACATCAAATAAACGCTGAAGAGTAAGCCGGGAACAGCAAATTTGCTGCGGAGTTTCCAAAGCACAAAAAACAAACTGATGCAGAGAATTGCTTCGTAGAGCGGGGTAGGGAATACCGGCAAGGCAAGTCGCGGATTTTCGGCAAAGTTGCAGAGTGTTTCTGCGTGATGCGGATCGTAGCTGGGCCAGGGGTTACAAACGTGATTTACGTTGTTCGGATAGTCATACGCCCACATCCATTCGGGCAAAAAACTCAGCCAGCCGGGCATCGGTGCTGTGTTTACGATTCCCCAGTCGCCGTCGCCTGAAACATGGCAACCGATGCGGCCAACGCCGTAAGCCAGCATCAGGCCCGGAGCGCAGGCATCCATAACGTGCAGCAAACGCATTTTGTGGCGGCGCGCATAAACCAATACAGCTATGCTGCCCAGAATGAGTCCGCCGTACATGGTTAATCCGGCAAACGAAAACAGTGTTTCCGAAAAACGCTCGCTGCCGCCTTCACCTACAAAAGAAGGAATGTTTTCGAGAATGTGAAATATTTTTGCGCCCAGAAAGCCAAACAAACCGGCAATCAGCGTCATGTTGCCAACGTGTTCTGAGGGTTTTACCGGAACAACAACTTCTTTGGGTTCGGGCAATTTTTTGCGATTCAGCCACCACCAATGCAGTCCGCCAAAAACAGCCGCCAGAATAATTCCCGCAACCGGATTACCCTCGAGCGAAAACATATAATCGGCCGGATTAAAGTCTTCGGTTATCTCGGTTCCGGAGCCGGTAAACTTAAAGCCAATTAGAAATCCAAACAGTGCAGTTCCGAAAACATCACCAAAGCCGGGCTTTTCACCAATTTTAAGCTTGCGGAATTTGCGAACGGTAAGTACGCTGTTTTCGCGGCGGTTCAGTTCTTTGGCAAATACCCATGCACAAAACAAAAAGGCCAATGCCACAAAAAAACCGAAGCTCTGAACAAGCATTAATCCCGGTACTTCCAGTCCGAAAAGATCTTTAACGGCATGATAAATTGTTGCGTACATATACTGTGTTTACTGGTTCGGCTGCTTATGAAATGAGTTGTTTTTGGGCGATTGTTGCGTTAACGTATGCATCATCACCGGCTTTTCCAATCACCACATCGCAGAGCGTGTTGGCTAATTGTTCGCTCCAGGGAAGTTTTACTTTCACGTAATTATCGGTGTATCCGAACATAAAACCATCGCGGTTTTCGTGCTCAAAAAGAACGGGACGTGTGCTGCCTTCGTGCTGTGTGTAAAAGGCATGAAGTTTCTTGGCCGAGAGAATACGCAGCATTTTGGTGCGGCGGCGGCGTTCGTGTACCGGCACTGTTCCCGGCATGTCGAGCGCATCGGTATTGGCGCGTTCGGAGTAGGTAAAAACGTGGAGGTAAGAAATATCAAGCTCGTTGAGGAACTGATAGGTTTCTAAGAAGTCGGCTTCTGTTTCGCCCGGGAATCCGGTGATTACATCAACACCAATGCAGGCATGCGGCATTTCGGTGCGGATAATCCGAACGCGTTCAGCATACAAATCGCGCAGGTAGCGGCGGCGCATGAGTTTCAGCACTTTGTCGGAACCCGATTGCAGCGGTATATGAAAGTGCGGCACAAAGCGTTTCGATTGCGCTACAAATTTTATGATGTCTTCGTTCAGCAGGTTAGGCTCAATAGACGAGATGCGGAAGCGGTCGATGCCCTCAACAGTATCGAGTTCCTGCACGAGTTCGTAAAAGGTTTCGTCGCGCCGTTTTCCGCCGCCGTTTCCTTTGCCAAAATCGCCGAGGTTTACACCGGTAAGCACCACTTCTTTAACGCCGAGTGAGGCAATATGCCGGGCGTTTTTCAGTACATTTTCAATGGTATCGCTGCGGCTGCGGCCGCGGGCAAGCGGAATCGTGCAAAATGCACAGGTGTAGTCACAGCCATCCTGCACTTTCAGGAAAGCACGGGTGCGGTCGCCAAACGACCATGCATCCACAAAGAAATTGGCATCTTCAATTTCGCAGGCGTGTACATCGGCGTGTTCGCGCTTTTGCAGATCATCGAGGTAAGCAGCCAGGCGAAATTTCTCGGTAGCGCCCAGCACAAGGTCAACACCTTCAATGGCTGCAATTTCCTGCGGTTTCAGCTGAGCATAGCAGCCAATAACGGCCACAACGGCATCCGGCGAAACGGCCAGCGCATCACGCACAATTTTACGGCATTCTTTATCGGCACTTTCAGTAACCGAGCAGGTATTGATCACATACACATCAGCCCCTTCCGAAAACTCCACTTTCCGGTAGCCCGATTCCTGCAGCTGCCGCCCAATGGCCGAAGTTTCCGAAAAATTGAGCTTACAGCCCAGTGTGTGAAAGGCAACAGTCCGCTGCTGATTCATGGGGGCAAAGGTAGGGAAAATGCCGGCTTCGCCGGAGGGGAGAATGAAGAGTGTTGAGTGATGAATGTTTCCTCGGCTTCGCCGGGTGTTGACAGCTGCGCTGTGTTTTGGATGTTGACAGCTGCGCTGTGTTTTGGATGTTGACAGCTGCGCTGTGTTTGGGGTGTTGACAGCTGCGCTGTGTTTTGGATGTTAGCAGCTATAAACTACGTTTACTTTGCTGTGTTCAGTCTGGCTTACTTCGTGTTCGTAGCTGGTGATGAAAATGCGGAGCGAAAGTAGTGTGCAATAAAATTCCGTCCGTTCCGGCTTTCCGCTGCAAGTGCTCGGAGGAGTCTGCTCAAAATACTAAGTAGTGACCTGTGCGCTTTCCGCTGCAATCCGGGCTAGTTATTCAGAGTGTTTGGTGTTTCAAATGAACTGATGTGTACTTGACAGTAGCAAAGCGTTTCACTTAGTATCTTAGTGTCTGAAAATTGAATTAGCAACAAGTAACATCTTAATTCCAAGTCACATCAGACTCGGTATTATCACATATTGCACTATTATTAGTTATGCAATCGCTGAATGTAGAGGATTGTATTAGGCATAAAGTTAAAGTTGTATCAGTAAAAACGATTTCAGTGAAGCTGCAGTTTTCTAATGTTGCCTTTATTATTTCACTTCCACTCATATCGCAGTTAATGACCTTACATCCCTTCATTGTAGATTTATTCAAGATCGTTTTTCTGAAATTTGAATTTAGTATTGTGCAATTTTCGAAAATAGCTCCGTTCAAATCACATCCATAAAAACTAACCTCCTCAAAATAGCAGTCATTGAACTTTATAAAGTTCAAGATAAATGAGTTCATATCGATATTCTTAATACTCAGCGAATCAAATACTATGTTCTCTGGATTAAGTATAGTATTATCTTGAAGCGACGCCAGGATATTAAATTCGCTGGCCCCGAATTGTGATTTTTGTTCTTTCATCTTAGTCCAATTTTACTTTTACTTCAAAAACTCTGCTTAATTCATCTGAGGTTAGGTTGTGGTGCAACCAATCCCAAAGTGAGTCATAGTCTTTTTGATTCAGATATGTAACATCTAAGATAACTCTTCTTTCTGACGGCAAATTAGTTTTCTTATTTGGAAAAGTCCCTTTTGGATCACCCTTTACAGTTAGCTCTTTTTTTATTGCTCCACCTGAAACTTCTGGGTCAAAAAAGTCTTTTTGTCCGCTTTTTGCTGATGGTGGAGCTTTTACATCCCAAGGGTCGCCATTGGCATCATAAAATTCTATCTCTGCGGGTCCCCGCTCAATCGGTCCTTTTATTATACCTCTTTTCTCTGCTTCAAGTCCTGCCATTGCTTCTGCGATTGTAGCAGGACTTATCTTATTCCCGTGTGCGGGATCAGAAGCCAGAGAAGAGAACCTGTGATCATCCTTATACCATTGAGGTGCAGTTTCTTCATCAAATGACTTATATAAATTTTGATTTTCTCCGGCGCCTATACTTTTGTTATGAGATTTCGAAATAATAATTTCCGCATTCTTAATTCGATACTTCTCCGGCAATCGTTTCAAAATAGTTTCTTTCGGAACAATAGTTTCACTTCTTCCACCTGAAACTTCCCATTCCTGATCAGCAGCACCTCGCTTCAAAGTCACTACACTTCCATCATCCAGCGTCACATCCAAATACTCACCATCATCACGTTTATAGTAGTTCAGCTTATCATCAGGAAAAACATCATCCCTATTCTTAAACCCGCCCAACTCCGCATCAAACTTCTCCCTAAACTCAACATCCGAATTATACTTCTTCTTATCACTCTCCCAAGCCGCCTTATTCCGCTCCAACTGCTCAATTTCCTCTTTCGTCCAGCCCTTGGTTCGTGCATACTCCAGCATCTGATCATGCGCTTCAAGCTCCATGTCTATGATTTCGCTTGCGCCAAGTGTGCGGAAGCCTTCCTGCTCGTGCTGTTTGAGGTGGAAAATTTCTTCGATGATGTGCTGTTTGTCGGCACCCTCTCGCAGCACAATCATGCCGGGCTGTCCGGGTGTGTCGCCGGGTAAATACAGCGCGTTTGCGTTATGTTTTTTGAGCAGTGCTTCGGCATTTTTGCCGGTCATTATTTGTACGCCTTGCGCTTGCAGTTCGTTGAAAAACTCTTTGAGTTTTTCGGGATCAATGTTTCCGGCCTCGTCTATAATTCGGCCTTCGATATCGGCGAGACTTAATGCCTGCTGGCGTTTTACTTCTTTGCCGAACCTGATCTCGTTTTCGTATTGCTCTTTATTCAGTACTTTTTTTCCGGAGGAATCAGTGCGTGAATATTCTATTTCTCCAAAACGAAAATTAAGAGCGAAAGTAGTGTGTAATAAAATTCCGTCCGCTCCGGCTTTCCGCTGCAAGTGCTCGGAGGAATCTGCTCAAAATACTAAGTAGTGACCTGTGCGCTTTCCGCTACAATCCGGGCTAGTTATTCATTCC
>CALRTD020000097.1:0-10896 GCA_943371015.1 Synechococcus sp. UW140
CGGCCGGATCGGGAACAAACGAAGGTTCAGCTTTAATTGCATCGCCGCGAAGCAGCAGTACATTGTCAACCCCCAAAAAGTGAAGATCAATGAGCGCGCTTTCCGTTTCTTCTTTGGTAAAACCGCCGCAGATAATATGCGGAACCGCATCCACATGATAACGGTTCATGATGGCCGCGCAAATACCAACTGTACCGGGGCGTTTGCGGATTGATACTTTTTCGAGATAACCGCCTTCGCGTTTTTTATAAACGTATTCCTCGCGGTGATACGTAACATCAACAAACGAAGGCTTAAACTCCATCAGCGGATCAATACTGTCGTAGATCGACTGAATGCTTTTGCCTTTGAGCGGTGGCAAAATTTCAATTGAAAACAGCGTTGATTTGGCTGCACGGAGGTGGTCGGTTACTTTCATAGTTTTGCGCTTGCAGGCGGGCAAATTTACGATTTACACAGTTACCCGCAGCATACTTTTGCCATTTGCCGCAAACCTCCCCGTTGTCAGGCTGCAGAACAAAGCCGGTGATTAAAGTACATCGTGGTATTCGCGTACTTTGTCAAACACACTTTTTGCAAACGGGCAAAGCGGAACAATTTTAATCCCGCTTTCGCGGGCAAATTTAACCGCTGCAGCCACCAACTGCTTCCCTGCGCTTTTACCTCTGAGCACATCATCCACTCCTGTATGATCAATAATGATGCGGTCTGTGCCTGCCCACACATACGTCATTTCGGCTGCTTTTCTGTTGTCCTGTTCAATGTAGAACGATCCTTTGTGGCGGTCATCTTGCTGCTTTATTTCCACGGTAGCATTGGTTTGGAATATCTGCATCAATATACATCATATCTGACGAAGCATTTCTCCAGGCCACACGATCTCTTTTCATGCCCATCAGTCCGCTTTGTGGTGAATTAATTATCATGAATATTAATCACCAACGAGAATCAGTATTAATTCGCGTTAGAGTATTAAAACAGCAAGATCCGAAGTGAACTGAGACAGGCAAACTCACTTACTTACAATCGTAAACTCCACTCGCCTGTTCAGCGCCCGGTTTTCATCGCTGGTATTTTGTACAACCGGCTTCGATTCTCCAAAGCCTTTTGCTGAAAGCCGGCCAGCCTGAATGCCTTTTGAAATCAGGTAATTCATCACCGCCTGAGCGCGGTCATCCGACAATTTCATATTAGCTTCATCGCTGCCCACATCGTCGGTATGTCCGGCAATGGCAATGTTCATCGTTAAATTATCGTTCAATACTTTCACCAAATTATCAAGTTCGGCAAACGATTCGGGACGCAGTTCGGCTTTTCCGGTTTCAAAGAAAATATTGTTGAGCCGAACAATTTGTCCGGTTTCAATAGGTGTGAGTGCAAGGTCGCGTTTGATTTCGGTGTAGGCTGTTAATCCTGTTAAATCAATATTTTCGCTAACAGCGTAGTAACCGTTTGCCGCGGCTTTGAAGCCATACAACTTTCCGGCGGGCAGTACAATTTGGTACTCACCGTTCTGCGGATTCGATTGTGCGATTCCGGCTTCGGCTCCATCGGGCAGCGTGAAATAATTTACCGCTGCCGAAACCGGCAAATTTGTTTTACTGCTGAATACTCGTCCGTTGATCAGTGCAACCGGTTTCGGCTGATCGGCTTTTTCGGGTTCAATCGTGCAGATGTCTGTACCTCCGAACCCTCCGTTGCCTGCGCCAACAACAACGTAAGCTACATTTCCGGCGGCTGCAATACTGTAATAAGCCTGCCAGCGTTCATCGTTTACGGTTGGGCCGAGATTAACCGGCTCACTCCATTTTGTCCAGGTATCATCGAGGCGGCGGCTCACCCAGATATCGGCGCTTCCGTAACCGCCGGGTCGTTCGCTCGAAAAGTAAAGTGTAACACCGTCGGCTGCCAGAAACGGCGTGCTTTCATCGCCCGGCGTGTTTATGGTTTCGCCGAGCGGTTCAGGTTTACTCCATTCGTTACCGCTGATCAGGTGCGAAACATACAGATCGTTTATAGAGCTGTCTTCTTTTCGCGAGAAATACAGGATGATCGTTCGGTTATCAACGCTCATGCACATCCCGCTGTAATTTCCTTTCGACATGCGTTCGTAGCCATGCATGCGTAATGGTTGCGGATCGCTCCAGCCTTTTGCTGTAAGCCGCGAAACGGAGAAGCCATCGCCGATGCGTTCTGATTTTTCAAATACGCCGCGGATGATGCGTTGCGTGCCGTCGGGACTTTGATAAAATATCGTGTTGCTGCTCGCCGTGTTAAAGGGAAAGCCGAGATGTTTGGCTTCGCTCCAACTGCCATCGGCTTCGCGTTTGCAAAACCAGATGTCTTGCGTTTCCTGCGGCGACTGTGTGTTTTGCGGATGATCCTCGCGCACGAAAAATAACTTCGAACCATCGGCAGTAATGTACGGCATTAGCTCGCTGTAGCTCGAGTTAACTGTTGCTCCGAGGTTTTTGTAAACAGGTGCAGCTTTTGCACTTTGCTGAGCAGTGCTTGCCGACTGAGCATTGAGTGCAGAGGCAGCAAAAAGGAATGCTATTGCGAAAATATGGTTCATCGTAGCAATAAAAATGCTGCCGGAAAGGCACTTTGTCCCAGTTGATACTGAGTGCATCCGGCAGCAGAGGTTATGGAACTAATTAATCGTTTGTGCGCACCGGCTCGTTGTCTTCGGCACCGAGGGATTTGAGTTTTTTGCGTGCCAGCGGAACAGCTACAGTGCCCTGCATGTAAAATCCGTCGAAGCGGCGCATACCAATTTCCATTTGCCAGCTTAGTCCTTTGTTGTATATTCCTTTTGCTTCCTTCCGCGGCAAAGTGGGCAAAATCCACGCACCGAGCCGCACACCAATTGGTAAATTGTAGTAAGCCGGATCCGGGTTTTTGAATGTGCTTATCGGCACAAATGTGGCATCAAGATAAACCCGCACATTGTGCGCATAGCCGCGTATGCCGAACTTATCCGTAGAAATGCGAAGGTTGTCGGTACGTGTGCGGAACAAACCGGCATACACACCATAAACCGAATAATTCACAAGCCCAAGATCAGTATCCTCTGGCTCCGAAAGTGGTCCGCCGTAATGCATCAATCCTGCGCGCACACCCGCTACCCGGTGCTGAAGACCGGGTACCTGAATGTATTGCGTAGTGGTAACATCGTAGTTTCCCTGGCGCGAGGTGCTCGATTTTAGTGTAACATTAAAAACCTTCTGCACCTCGCGCTGCAGCAGCCCGAGGCTGATGCCCGCTTCAAACTGCGTATGTCTGCGTGCATCCTTGTCGCCCAAACGGCCAGCAGTAAACCAGCCCATCCTGAAAATATAATCAGCACAAAGTGTTTGTTTGTAATTGGCATAACCCCAAAGCCCGATATTGAAACTCATGCCGTCGATATTTTTAAATCCAAAATCGAGTTGAGCCAGATCAAGAGCCATTACAAAATTGTTTACATCGCGCGGACGATCATGAACAATTTTGTAATTGATATTGTCCTGAGCAAGAGCTGGAAGCCATGCAGACAAAGTAAATGCTGCTATAAGGAGTTTTCGAAGCATAGTAGTAAGGTTTGATACAAAATTGTGTAAACCCGCTGCGCGGCACAATACGGCATTTGCCCTAAAATATGTTCCGAGCAAAACGGATGCTGTTTAATTCGATTCCGGCTTGCTACATTTGAAAACCGCTATGCGCTATCATTTGCTTTTCTTCCTTTATGTATTGCCTGCATTGTTGTTCGGACAGCAGTTGCGGTTCACGCATTTTGATACGCGGCAAGGGCTTTCGCAGAACTCTGTGCATGCGCTGCTGGAAGATCGCGAAGGCTTTGTTTGGGTTGGAACACAAGACGGACTTTGCCGTTTTGATGGATATGCGTTTACTGTTTTCAGACACATTGCCCGCGACACATTTTCGCTTACTGATAATTTTATAACCGCCCTCGCCGAAGATGTTGCAGGTAATATTTGGGTAGGAACACGTTCGGGGTTGTGTGTGTATCAGAAAAGCAAAAACAGATTTCTTCGGTACAATTACGCTTCGTCTGTACCCAAACTTCACCACCAGGCATCGCGCATGTCTCCTTGCGAAAAAGGCATTACCGCTTTTATACATCCGATTGGCACTTTGTACGTAGAGTTAAGCGATGATCGGATTTCGGTTAAAAATCTCAACAAGAACATCAGGGAGATATGGAAAATAGAAAGAGGATTTTTATTCCGGAATGCTGATACACTTTACACATCATCCGTTCTTGCAGGCAAAGAAAAATTACTCTGTGTAATTCCGGGGATCAGCAAAAGTTCACCTTGTATTTTTGAAACCGACGAGGCGATTCTTTTTGCTGAAGGAAAAAAATTGATGAAAATATTCCGAGATGGTTCGTTTCTAACACTCACAACTCTTCCGGATGAAATACTTGATATCTGCGCCGATCATACCGGACAAGTATGGATGGTTACCAGAACCGAGCTTTATGTGTTTACCGCACAGCAAAAATCATTACCGGTAAAAGCAGAGCCCGGCAATCCGTTTTCCATTAGTTCCGGTAATGCTCTTTGTGTGATGCGCGACAGGCGCGGACTTATCTGGATAGGCACATCGGGCGGCGGAGTAAATATTTGCGATCCGGGACGGCAATTGTTCCGTGTACTTTCTGAAACTACAGTGCCGGGATTTCCGGGAGGCTCGGTTTGGGCGTACATCGAAGCACGTTCTTGCACACTTACCGGAACAGAACAAGGGGTTTATATTTCGCCCAGAGTAGGGAATAAATTGCCCGCATGGACAAACTTAATTCCGAAGAATATTTTTGCAACTCAATTTTGCTTTGATAATCAAAACCGGCTTTGGATTGGAACGAGGAATGATGGAATTATTGTTATAGATACATTGAACAGATCAAAAGTTATTTACACCACTGAGAACTCGCCGCTTCAGAGTAATAAACTATTTCACCTTGCTTATGTTCCCGATAGTGAAGTTGTTATTAGCACTGCAAAAGGATGTTATCGAACAGCAACACAGTCTGAACGGTGGACTGTTTACACAAAAGATGCAGTTCATAACAAACTGCCTTCAGATTATATCATCAGTACGTTTACAGATGCTTCGGCAAATTTCTGGCTTGCACATCCGGTTGGTGTTACACGGCTGAGTAAGACAGGGAGTAAAAACTACAATGCAGTGCCTGATGATACTGCTGCACTTGCGTTTGATGTTACATCGCAGGTGATTCAGGCACAGAACGGAATGATTTGGATTTCGACACTTGGTGGTGGTGTCAGTTGTTTTGATCCGCAAACTGAGAAGTTCAGATCGTATTCTGCTGCCGATGGTTTGCCGAATGATGTTGTATATGTTTTGCTTGAAGACTCACAACAGCGTTTGTGGATGAGTACCAATGATGGGTTGGCATGTCTCGATCCGAAAACAGGGTTTACAGATGTTTACAATGTTCGTGATGGATTACCGGCAAATGAATTTGTGCAGAATGCCGGCTGGAAACTCAGCAACGGAGATTTTGCTTTCGGAACGGTTGACGGGTTGATTAGTTTTAATCCGACAGCATTAAATCGGATTGCAGAAACAGCAGAGCCGGTACTTTCAACGCTTTATATTAATAATCAACCGCAGGCGGCATTTGGAATAAAAGAGCTCCTGCTCAATCAAGAAACGCGCAACGTAACATTTGCATTTACAGCAATGAACTACCGCGTTCAGGAGCGCATACGTTATAGCTGTATGCTCGAAGGTTTTGATGAAACCTGGCTCGATCAGGCTCCCGGGCAACGCATGGCGGTTTATACCAATCTGCCTTTTGGCGATTATGTTTTTCGGGTGCGTGTGCGCATCGGAAACGGCGCCTGGCAGCAAACAGAAATTCGATTGCCGGTGCATGTTGTTCCGCCATTCTGGCTGCGCACCTGGTTTTTTGTGCTTATGGGGCTGCTTGCACTGATGCTTGTTGCCGGTATTGCCGTTTTTATTTCGCGGCAGCGTTTTAAACGGCAGATGCGGGTGCTGGAAACCGAGCGCAAAATACACATCGAGCGCGAACGCATTTCCCGCGATCTTCACGACAATATCGGTGCGCAAATTACCTACATGGTCAGCACACTCGATTTCCTTTCGTTTCGTCTCGATAAACAAACGGTTGCCGATAACCGGCAACTCATTACCGAGCTTGGCGATAATGCCCGGCAAACAATGGATCAGCTGCGCGAAACAATCTGGGCCATGAATCAGCCTGAACTTAGCGTTGGTGAGTTTGCCGAAAAACTGCGTAGTTTTTTGCGTAAAACAGGCAGCGGAACAGCATTGCAGCTAAGTGTTGATGACCGTGATGCTGATCCGAATGTTATGCTTGCACCTGCACGCGTTCTGCATCTTTACCGCATTGCACAGGAGGCAGTAAACAATGCAGTAAAACACGCCGATGCAAAACACATCAGCGTTGAACTAAAAACAACGGCAACTGCTTTTACACTTACAGTTAGCGACGACGGGAAAGGTATGCCAGAAAATTTGAGTAAAGACGGGCATTACGGACTTGAAAATATGCAGTCACGCGCGGCAGAAATTGGTGCTGAAATCAGTATTCAGTCGCAAATAAGCAAGGGGACAAACATAACTGTTAGTTCGCCCAACAGTACAGCAACCAATTACGACAAATGACGTATTGCACAACAGCACTGCGTACACGAAATTTACTGCAATGAAAATAACGGTTGGTCTTGTTGAAGATAATGCACAGCTCATACGCTCAGTGAGCCGTAATCTTTCGTGTTTCGACAGTGTTGAGTTGCTTTTTGTAGCGCGTAATGGCAACGAGCTTTTGCAAAAACTAGAATCCCAACAGCCACAAGTGCTGCTTATGGATATTCATATGCCCGAGATGAACGGCATTGAAGCTGCACACCGCGTAAGCTCAGAATATCCAGAAATACGAATTTTGATGCACACTGTTTTTGATACAGAGGATAAAATATTTGATTCTATAATTGCAGGAGCAACAGGCTACTTACTTAAAGATTCTCCACCTTCTGCTCTAATTGCTGCTATTGAAGAAGTACTCGAAGGGGGGGCGCCCATGAGTCCGAGTATTGCACGAAAATCGTTACAGCTCTTACGCAACCGCCAGCCCGCAACGCCGGCTCCCGTTAGCGATGCAGAGACATTCGATTTATCAAAACGCGAACTGGAAATATTGGAGAAGATCGCCGAAGGGCAGAACTACCAGCAAATTGCAGATGTACTTTTTGTAAGCCCGAAAACTGTTCGGAAACATATCGAAAATATTTATCGGAAACTTCAGGTGCACAATAAAATGGAAGCTGTGCAGAAAGCGAAGAAGAACCGATTGTTGTCGATTTTGTTTTAATTATTTCCCCCAAAATCGTCATTTACTTTCACTTAGACCTTTACAAAGGCCTGCTTCAGGCTTTAGTTTCGTGTTGCCCGTTTTATGTATGTCTTAGAATAGATTGTGAGTTGTGGTTTTAAAAAAATAATCCTTAAATGTTTCACTTTCGGGCAACTTAATGTATCTTTGTATGAGAAAAGAAGATGAACATTATCGAACGGTAGTTATTTACAAAAGCTATTTCCCGGATTTCTTTGAGAAACAAACACCAAAGGCGAGAGACAAGATTTTATGGGTATTGAAGCTGATAGAAGAGGTTGAAACAATACCAGAAATTTATCTGAAACACCTTTCAGGAACACAGGGTTTGTATGAAGTAAGGGTGCAACAAGGGAATAACATTTTCCGCATCTTTTGTTTTTTTGTTGATGGAAGATTGATTGTTCTGATGAACGGATTTCAGAAGAAAACACAAAAAACGCCTTCGAAAGAGCTTTCAAAAGCACTTATTATTAAAAAGGAGTATGATGAAGAAAAAGAAAACAACAACACTTGATGAATTCGTTACCCGTAACTATGGCAAACGAGGCACACCCAAACGTGAAGCCTTCGAGGTTGGCTATGAGCAATTCAAATTAGGCGCGCTTCTTCAGGAAGCGCGTCTGAAATGCGGTCTTACACAAGAAGAACTGGCGCTGAAATGCGGAACTACAAAATCATATATCTCCAAAATTGAAAATGATGTAAAAGAAGTACGTATCTCCACACTTCAAAAAATTGTTGAACTTGGTCTGGGTGGTAAACTTAAACTGTCAATTAAGTTGTAATTTTTGTCATGAGTAATAAAGTGAAAACAGTCGTTGTAGTTACTGTGGTAATCCTTGCTGCACTTGCCTTGATTCTGGTCTTATTTGCTGAGAACAGAGTGAAAAGTAATCAGGACAAGCAGGTGAATAAGCAGATCGGAATTGTCAAGTAGAATTTTATTACGCAGAATAGCGCCCTTTTTTCTTGTACACTTTCAAGATTTGTCCCGGCCTTATCATATTACTCCTTAAATTATTCCAGCGCTTCAGTTCATTCACGGTAACCCCATATTTTCGTGCAATTACACTCAGGCTTTCGCCTGATTTTACGCGGTGTTTTACAAGCACACGGCCAGCCGGCACGCCGGCTGCCGCAGCAGTTTCGGTGGTATCGGCTTTGCGTAAACGTGCCTGCTGAGCACGAATGCTATCTGTAAATAGCACCAATTGCTGGCTTTCGGGATGCTGCTGCATCCAATTTACCGTGTGCTGCATGGCATTCACCAGCAAATCGCCTTTGAGCCGGTAGCCTTTCATGGTAAGATGGATGCGGTCGGGCTGACCAAGATTGGTGCTGTCGAATTTCTCCATCGCTTTCCAGCCGCCGGCAATCCAATACCAATCATACACACCGCAATTTTCTTCGCGTGCAACGCTGTGAATGAGATCCGAAAACTTCTCGCCCGAACGCACATGGCGGTGCTTATAGTACATATCCATCGTGCTCGTGAGCAGAATAGAAGCTTGCGGTGCAACACTGCGAATGGTGCGGATTACTTCTACAATCTCGCCGCGCAGCTTCGGACTTATTGTGTCTCCGTAGATGTAATCGTTTGTGCCAAAGTCAACAATTACCAGATCAGGACGCAATGCCGGAAGCTGTTTGGTAAAGAGCACTTCGTAGAGCGGCGACTGGTAACGCGAAGCCCCAACACCGCAGTTGTGAAACACAAGGCCGCTGTCGGTTTCGGTTTCCAGACTCATGCCGTAACATTCGAATTCCGATTCGTACGGATTTTTTTTCACCAGACGAACCGTGAGCTGCTTGCCCAACGGCGGAACTTTTACTTCGATATACGGCAAAGTATCGCCGGGAACCGAATCAACAGCTACCGGTATCAATTGCGCACCTGCATCAATAATCATATCGAAACTGGCGCGCGATTTTTTCACAAAGATTTTCAGTACAGTGCGGGCATCTGGTTCGGCATTGTAGAAACCGATGGTGAATGAAGCGCGCGGGTCTTCTGTACGGCAGGTCATACCTACAACTCCAAGCGGCAGTTTCGATGGAAGAATAAAACTCTTGCCGTATTTCCACTCGCCGGTGTGTGTTGATTTGTATTCGACAGACGAATAGGTTTTAGCCGTTGAATACGGAAACATTGTACCGCGTCCGCCGTCGCCATGAATGGCCTGTAAACCTTTGCGCGCTTGTCCCGGAAAAATATCGGCCTGCAGGTGTGAGTCGCCGAGATGCACAACTGCCATTTTACGCGTTGAGGTATTGTTCCACGCTTTGTAGAACTGCTCCATTGCGCTGCGACTGTAAAACTGAATGCGGTTAAACTCTTCGCGGATGAACGGATAGGCCACAGTATCGGCAACACGCGCAGGAGGTTCGGTTAACTGATGATTGATAAAACTGCCTGCGGCCGGTTTAAGCTGAATGAGCAGAAGAATTGAAATGAGCAGCGGCACGGCAAGCCACCAGCGCAGTTTTTGCGAAGTGAGCATCGGAGTAAACAGTTGTGCGGCGCGTTTTATCATACAAGGATCAGCGTTTAATGGAGTCGGTGCGGGCAGAATCTCTGCGCAGCAAAGCGGTATCAATTTTCGGCAGCGAATCGGTTGTGTTTATAGGCTGTGCGCCTTTCAGTAATTTCTCGATACGCATAATATGCCAGCTTGTGTTTGCCGAAAATGATCCGTTAATAAATACAACGTCGGTAATTCCGTTTTCTTTCACAAGATCGGGCAAACTATGGTTGTAATATCTGTAATCGATAATAAATACCTTATCGAAATTGGCTGCAAAATAGGGCGCAAATGCATTGCCGTAAGAGTTTTTAATGATAACTACACTGCGGCCGGTGCGGTTTCCGGTTTCTACTTTCATCAACGGAAAATCGCCGCCGAGATACATGCCATAACCTCCGCCTCTGAAATAAAGTGAGGCCGGAATTGGTTTGGTAATGTTTTCATCAGTGTAGCGTGCAGTTTTTACACTGTTAGGTATCATGTAACATACGGCAGTATCCGGATGCTCTTTCAGTCGCTCGTCGCGCGTTAAAGCATACAACGAACCGAGCCAGTTTTTCTGCACACGGGTTTGCATTTGACTCAGCGGCAGCGGTTGCATGCCCGCGCGCTCAGCTGTTGCTGCATAAGCGTAATAGGCTCCGGCACCTGTCCAGTGGTGATCAGTTCGAAAAAACAGGTATTCGTCTTTGTGTGCCATCATTGGTGTCCATGCATCAACGGCTATAATTCCCGGATTCAAATTGCTGTAAATAATATCAATGTTTTTCTTTTCAGAAGTTGAGCTGCGCTTAAATTCGGCAGGCATGTATAAATCATAATGTGAAGGCACAACAACATCATAAATGCGGACCGAGGCAGGAAGTGCAGTTCTGAATTTGTTAATGGCCTGAGCATAACGCGCCGCCATTGTAGTATTACCACCGAAATACTGAATAGCCATGCCGTTGT
>CALRTD020000098.1:0-10852 GCA_943371015.1 Synechococcus sp. UW140
ATAAGGCACTGTAATCCCATCAACTGTGTAGCGTCCGCTGGGGAATGTAACAGCGTTGCCAGTGTAAAACACAAAGGCGGCAGAGAATGTCCATTTTGCGCCAAGCTGATAAACTCCAACTACAGAAATATCATGTGTCCGATCCTGACGCGCCGGAAACCAGGTATCATCATTAACCTGAGTAAACTTGCGTTCGGTACGTGAAAGTGTATATGCTACCCAGCCTGTAAATTTCCCTTTGCGCTTACGCAGTAAAAGTTCGACACCATACGCACGACCTTTACCACTTAACAATTCGCCCTCAACAGTTTCGTTGAGCACAAGTTGAGCCCCGTTGCGGTAGTCGATCTGGTTGATCAGTGTTTTGTAATACAACTCAGATGAGAACTCATACGTATTGTCTTTGAAGTTCATAAACCATCCTGCGGCAATCTGGTCGCCGGTTTGCGGCTTTACATTGCTGCTGCTTGGAATCCAAAGATCGGTAGGTGTAGTTGTGGTTGAATTGGAAAGCAGGTGAATGTATTGCTGCGAACGGTTGTACGAAAACTTAACTGAGTTTTTTTCGTTGAGCAAATAACTCATTGAAAAACGCGGCTCAAAGCCATAGTATGTTTTTACTATTTCTCCTTTATTGTAGTACGTTGTATCTGCCACGTTTCCTTCTGCATCGTAGCTGTAAACATTTCCATTACCAAGTACATTGAACATGGAAAGACGAAGACCGTAACTCATTGCCAGACGAGGATTAATCTGGTGATCGTTTTGCACATAAACAGCTGATTCCAGCGCATACTGCAAATCAAACTCAGTAGGTGTAAATGAACTGGCATCTCCGGCTACAACTTTGCCGGGCAGGAACGTGTGATAATTAACATTCACTCCGGCTTTCATGGCTATGCCAGTGCGCGGGAAGAAGTGAAAATCTTGTTTCAGGTTCCAATCTTTCACCCCCGAAGAAATGCCGATTTTATCATCACCGGAACCGAAATTAATCGCGTAATCGTAATTACTGAAAATGAGTGATGTGTTAGAAAATATCTTTTCGCTGAACAGGTGATTCCAGCGAAGTGTACCGGTAGCATTGCCCCAATCGAAGCCAAACACATTTGAAAAACCAAAATTATCGCGGCCAAAATAACCACTCAGGAAAATACGATCATTTTCACCGAGACGATAATTGAGTTTTGCATTCAGATCGTAAAAATAAAGCCGACTTGAATTGAGCAGAGTATCGTTTGAAAGCTTGAGAAACATATCAGCATACGTGCGGCGACCAGACACAATAAACGATCCTTTTTCCTTTACAATCGGACCGTCGATGGTGAGTCGGGATGAAATGGCACCTAATCCGCCTTCAACGCCAAAACGTTTATCGCTTCCGTCGCGCATGCGCACATCAAGCACACTGGCAAGACGGCCGCCATATTCGGCAGGCATTCCGCCTTTGTGAAGCGTTACATCTTTAATGGCATCGGAGTTAAATGTTGAGAAAAAGCCGAGCAGATGCGAGGCATTATAAACAGTGGCTTCATCAAGTAAAATCAAATTCTGATCGGCACCGCCACCGCGCACATAGAAGCCCGAATTACCTTCGCCGGCCGATTTAACGCCCGGCAGCAACTGTATCGTTTTAAGAATATCCTTTTCGCCAAACAAAACCGGAATAACCGAAATCTCTTTCATATCGAGCTTGGTGGTACCCATTGTTGGCCGGGTCAGGTTGTCATTTTCTTTTGTATCGGAAATCTCAACAGTCTTCAGCTGCTGTCCTACAGGCCGAAGATTAAAATTGATTTTCTGATTAGCGGTTAAGTTGATGCGCTGCGTATCACTTTCGTAGCCCAGATAGCGTGCAACAACAGCAATTTCACCTTTCGGCGCTGTGAGCGAATAAAAGCCATAGGCATTGGTAACTGCACCAAGATTGGGTTTCCCGGCAACGCCAATTACAACACCGATCAGCGATTCGCCGGTAACAGCATCTTTTACTTCTCCGCTTACAGTTGCATTTTGTGCACCAATGCCTGAACTAATCAGCAGGACTGTTGCGGTTAACCATCGTTGCAAACTCATTATCATACTTTTCTGTATAGTGTGGAATTGGGTAGAGTTTATTGTATTGTATCGAATATGTTTTTATGAACGAATGCAAAACTATCATAACTAAAGGGGACAGCATCATGCAAAAAGGCCAAACGTGTGCATAAGGCGGTAAGTGGTATAAAAAACGGGGTGAAGTGGCAATGAAACGTGTTACTGAATGCTTGCTCATGCATGCCGTTTAAGCAGCTCGGACTGAATATCGGCCAAACTAATGTCTTTAGCTGCCAGCAGCACCAAATAATGGTAAAGCAAATCGGCCGCCTCACCGAGAAAAAGGTCACGGTTATCATCTTTGGCCTCAATGACAAGTTCAACGGCCTCTTCCCCTACTTTCTGTGCAATTTTATTTATCCCTTTGGCAAAAAGCTGCGCGGTATATGAGTTTTCCGGAGATTGTGACCTTCGCGAATGGATGATTTTTTCGAGCTCGAAAATAAATTCTCCTTCATTATTCTCGTTCCAACAGGTTGATGCTCCAGTGTGACAGACAGGACCTTCAGGTTTTGCTTTGATCAGAATGGCATCGGCATCACAGTCCAGAAGCATTTCGGTAACATTAAGATAATTTCCGCTCGTTTCGCCTTTCGTCCAGAGTGCGTTTCTGGAACGACTCCAGAAAGTAACACGGCCCGTTTCTTTTGTAAGCCTGAACGCCTCGTCGTTCATATAGCCCAACATCAGCGCCGTTTTAGTTGAGCTGTCCTGAATAATAACGGGTAACAAACCATCAGCAGTTTTAGAAAAATCAGGATTCATAGTTGAATAGTTAGAGATAAATAACTGTTGAATTAATTGTTAAAGTCTGACCGGGATATTTTTTGAGCACAAGAACTGTTTCAGTTCAGGAATAGGTAATTCGCCAAAATGAAACAGACTTGCAGCCAAAGCAGCATCCGCTTTTCCTTTCTCAAATATATCCTGAAAGTGTTCTGCCTTTCCTGCCCCGCCTGATGCAATAACAGGAACTTTAACACGCTCTGAAACAAGTCTTGTAAGTTCAACAGCAAAACCTGATTTTGTGCCGTCGTGATCCATTGACGTGAGAAGAATTTCGCCGGCTCCGCGGTTTACGGCTTCTTCAATCCAAATCAAAGTATCGGTTTCAGTCTGTTCTCTTCCGCCACTAAGAAAAACGCGTGTAACTCCATCAATACAGCGCTTTGCATCTACAGCAAGTACTACACACTGACTTCCGAAGCGCTTTGCCAGTTGCGAAATAAGTTCGGGATTACGATACGCAGCGGAGTTGATTGAAACTTTATCAGCACCATTGTCGAGAAGCACAGCAACATCATCAACCGAAGTAATTCCGCCACCCACTGTGAATGGAATATTGATTTGCTGAGCAACACGGCAAACAAGCTCGGCTACCGTTTTTCTTTTTTCATGTGTAGCTGTAATATCAAGCAGGACTAATTCATCGGCTCCTTGTTCACAATACTTTGCGGCAAGTTCAACAGCGTCACCGGCATCGCGGAGGCCTTCAAAGTTTACACCTTTTACCGTGCGGCCATCTTTTATATCCAGACAGGAAATAATTCGTTTACTAAGCATGTTTGATTTTACTTGCTGATGAATTCCGAAAGCTGTTTCAGTGAAATGCGTTCTTCATAAATTGCTTTTCCTACAATAGCTGCAGCGCATCCTGCCTCGGCGAGTTCGTGCAAATCGCTGATTGATGAAACTCCGCCGCTGGCCGTTAATTCTAAGCCTCTGCATTCAGTCAGTAAGTTTCTGTACAACGCTATTGAAGGTCCCTGTAACAAACCATCACGCGAAATATCTGTACAAAAAAACTGTCTAACCCCCAGTCCTATATACTCATTAATAAATGGAACGATCTCGGTTGATGTTTGCTCTGTCCATCCATTTACAGCCAGTTTTGTTCCTCGAACATCAGCACCGATAAAAAAACGTTCTGCACCGAAGTTTGTCATCCACTGCTTGAGTAATTCGGGACTTTTCACCGCAATGCTGCCCAGGGCAACAAACTTTGCTCCTGCGTCGATAATATGCTGCACATCTTCGGCCGTTTTTACACCGCCGCCGAAATCAATTTGTAAAGATGTTTTTGCCGCAAGCAATTCAAGAACATCAAGATTAATCAGCTTCCCAGCCTTTGCTCCGTCTAAATCTACAAGGTGCAAACGTGTTACACCGGCAGCTTCAAACTGTTGTGCAACCGAAAGCGGATCGGCACTGTAAGTGGTTTGCTTTGCGTAATCGCCCTGTTCAAGACGCACACATTTTCCGCCGATAAGATCTATTGCCGGGATGATGTTCACAGTTTCAAAAAGTTTTCGAGAATACGTTCGCCGGTCTTTCCGCTTTTCTCCGGGTGAAACTGAACAGCATAAAAATTATCGCGGCAAAGTGCTGCACTGAATGTATTGTTGTAGGAGGTTGTTGCAGTTGTAGTAGATGCTAATTCAGCATAATAACTGTGTACGAAGTAAACAGATGCATCTGCCGAAATTCCATCAAACAATTTCCCTTGCACATTGCCGAGTGTATTCCAACCCATGTGCGGCACTTTCTGAAAAACATCTTCGGAGTCGGGCATAAAACGTTTCACCTGTGCAGGAAAAACATTCAGCCCGTTTGTATTTCCTTCTTCTGAATGCTTACATAGCAATTGCATCCCCAAACAAATACCAAGCACAGGCTGCCTGAGTTGCGGGATGAGCCGATCAAGCTGACGCTCTTTCAGAACCTGCATTGCTGATGAAGCTTCTCCAACTCCGGGAAAAACAACTCTATCCGCAGCCATTATCTCCGCACTGTTGCTGCTCAACTTTGCGTCAATGCCCAAACGACGCAACGCAAAAATTACGGAACGCACATTTCCTGCACCATAATCAATCAGAACAACATTCATGTTTGTTTAAAAAAATTGGTGAGCAACTCTTTTCCAAATTCCGATAAAATAGACTCCGGATGAAACTGAACTCCGGCTACAGGATAAATTTTATGCTGTAATGCCATAATTCGCCCAGCACTGTCGCGAGCTGTAACGGTTAATGAATCGGGTAAACTAAGTTCATCAACAAGCCATGAATGATAACGGCCAACATTAAACTGACGAGGTAAACCCTCAAACAAAAAACCGGCTTCCGATTCCGTAAAAACAGGCATCGCAACTCCATGAAATACTTCCTGCGAATTATAAATTGATCCGCCCATTGCCTCTGCAATAGCCTGATGGCCGAGACAAACACCTAGTACTTTTTTCTCCGCTGCATAGCGGCGAATCAACGGAAGTAATAATCCCGCTTCCTCCGGAATGCCCGGTCCCGGCGACAAAACAATATGTGTGTATGCAGCAACTGCATCCAATTCGATTTCATCATTCCTGAACACATCAACCGGAATTTCCGTAACACCCTCAATGAGATGTACTAAATTCCATGTAAATGAATCATAATTATCGAAAACAAGAATACGTTCCATTGATTTGTCTATAATAATCCTTTGGTACTCGGCAATTGTCTGTTTTCCGGATTTCGTTTCACGGCATCACGAATACATTTTGCAAACGCTTTGAAAATGATTTCAATTTTATGATGCTCGTTTTGTCCTTCGGCTTTAATATTCAGATTACATTTTGCAGCATCAGAAAACGATTTGAAGAAGTGAAAAAACAATTCGGTGGGAAAATCACCCACTTTCTCGCGCTTGAATGCTGCGTCCCAAACAATCCAGGGTCTTCCGCCAAAATCAATGGCAACTTGTGCGAGACAATCATCCATCGGCAACAACCGTTCAGCAGCATAACGTTCGATTCCGCGTTTATCGCCGAGGGCCTTTAATACAGCTTCGCCCAGAGCAATTGCAGTATCTTCAATGGTGTGATGTTCATCAATATGCAAATCGCCTTTTGTCTTAACCTGTAAATCAATTTGTCCGTGGCGGGCAAGCTGTTCGAGCATGTGGTCAAAAAATCCGATGCCGGTTGAAAGTTGCGAATTACCGATGCCGTCGAGATTTAATTCAATCTGTATATCAGTTTCATTCGTTTTTCGCGTATGCAAAACCTTCCGATCTGGCAAACGCAGATACTCGTAAATCGTTTGCCAGTCGCTGGTTTCAAGAGCTATTTTAGATTCATAATCTTCAGCAGAATCGTAATTTCTAATGAAGATTGATTTTGCTCCGAGATTTTTTGCCAACAGTACATCGGTAATTCTGTCGCCAATTACGTAGGAGTTCTCGAGATCGAAATCGCCGTTCATGTAGTCTATCAGCATTCCGGTTCCGGGCTTCCGTGTGGGCTTCCCTTCGTGTGCAAAACTTACATCAATATGTACACTCCTGAAATGAATACCTTCGCCAGCCAGCGATTTCATCATGAAATTATGTACCGGCCAAAATGTTTCTTCCGGAAAAGAAACTGTACCAAGACCATCCTGATTGGTAACCATTACCAATTCAAAATCGAGCTCACGCGCAATCTTTCCGAGCCAGGTAAATACACCGGGAAGAAATTCGAGTTTCTCAAAACTATCAATCTGAAAATCAACCGGAGGTTCTTTTATCAGCGTTCCGTCGCGGTCAATAAACAATATGCGCTTTCTCTGATTTCCCATTTTCATAATTCTTGTAATGTTGAAATCAGCAGTTCGTTTTCAGCGGAGGTACCAACAGTAATTCGCAAACAACCCTCGCAACCCGAAACCGAGGAACGATCGCGAACTACAATGCCTTTGGAGGAAAGATGTGTATATACTGTTTTCGGATCATCCATTTTCACAAGCAGAAAATTGGCATCCGAGGGATATATCTTTTGAATAAACGAAAACTGAACAAGTTGCTGTTTCAGCCATTCGCGCTGCTGCACCGTTTCCCGAATTTGTTTATTGATTTCTTCTGTTTTAGAAAGTGCTTCGGCAGCGAGTGTTTGCGTAACTTCACTCACATTATAAGGCGGCTTTATTTTATTCATCACCTCAATAATTTCTGGCGATGCAAAGGCCATTCCGATGCGCAGACCGGCAAGTCCCCAGGCTTTTGAAAGTGTCTGTAAGATCACCAGATTCGGGTATTCAGTGAGTTCCGGAATACAACTCCGCTGCCGGGAATAATTGATGTAAGCTTCATCAATGACCACCAATCCGTTAAAATTATTCAGTACAATTTCAATATCCTCACGATTCAAACAATTGCCGGTTGGATTATTAGGCGAGCAGAGAAAAATAATTTTTGTCTGATCATCAACTGCCTCCGAAATGCGTTCCAGATCAAGCTGAAAATCGGGCAGCAACTGAACGCGACGTACTTCAACATTATTGATGTTTGCACTTACTTCGTACATGCCATAGGTTGGCGGACAAATCAGCACATTATCTATTCCGGGATTGCAGCAGGCGCGGATCAACAGATCAATAGCTTCATCGCTTCCGTTGCCCACAAACATGCAGTCGGGCAGCAAGCCTTTTATAGTGCTGAGTTGTTTTTTCAACTTCATCTGCATCGGATCCGGATAGCGGTTGTATGCCGTTTCGAGCGGCGAACCGAACGCATTTTCATTGGCATCCAACCAAACCGAAGCACTTCCTTTAAACTCGGCACGCGCCGATGAGTAAGGAACCAAGTCACGAATATTTGCACGAAGCAATTGCTGAAAATCGAACACGGCTAAATTTATTTGTTGTGTGAAGATAACGAGTTGAGGCGAACGGTTACTGCATTTCGGTGCGCCTGCAAACCTTCAGCATTGGCCATTATTTCTGTTGCAGGGCCGATATTTTGTAAGCCTTGCGGAGTCAACTGCTGAAATGTAATTTTTTTCACAAAGCTGTCAACCGAAACTCCGCTCCACGCTGCAGCAAAGCCGTTTGTAGGTAGTGTGTGATTGGTACCCGAAGCATAATCCCCAACGCTTTCGGGCGACCATTGACCTACAAAAACGGAACCGGCGTTCACTACTTCGGCGCACAATTCTTCTGCATCTTTACAAGCCAGAATAAGATGTTCAGGTGCATACGCATTAAGCAACTGCATTGCAGAAGCAGCATCTGGAACAGCAATACAGCGGCTGTTCTGTAATGCCGCACTGGCAATCGTTTTACGCGGAAGCAGTTCTAGCTGCTGCTCAACTTCCAGCATTACATTACGCAGTACTGATTCTGCTTCCGAAACGAGAAGTACCTGACTGTCGGCACCGTGTTCGGCTTGTGCCAATAAATCGGCAGCGACAAACGCCGCGGGCACAGTTGCATCGGCAAATATTGCTACTTCCGAAGGACCTGCGGGCATATCAATAGCCACGCCATCGCGGGCCAGCAAGCGTTTTGCACAAGTTACATACTGATTTCCCGGCCCGAAAATTTTGTGTGTTTTCGGAATGGTTTCCGTTCCGTAAGCCATAGCCGCAATGGCCTGCACGCCGCCAACAGCAAACATATTGCTGATTCCGCAGCAGCGTGCTGCAAAAAGTACAGCAGGATGCACGGTTCCGTTTTGTTGCGGCGGAGTACATAATACAACTTCGCTGCAACCCGCAAGCTGCGCCGGAATGCCAAGCATAAGCACCGTAGAAAACAGCGGAGCTGAACCGCCCGGTATATACAAACCAACGCGCTCAATGGCTACATTTTTTCGCCAGCAACGCACACCGGGCATCGTTTCCACTTCCAAAAGATCACTAAGCTGTGCGCTGTGAAACTTGCGGATATTGGCGGCTGCCAGCTCGATAGCTTGTTTGAGTTCAGCACTCAGCTCCTGCTCTGCCTGTACAACTGCAGCGGGCAGAATGCGAAAACGTTCAAGCTGCACACCATCGAACTGCCGGGCAAAACGCTGCACAGCAACATCGCCTTCATTGCGAACGGCATCCAGAATACGCTGTACATCCGGCTCTAATTCAGCTGCCGAAAATTCGGGGCGCTTGAGCAGTGCGTTCCAGCTTTCTTTCGGAGGATTGATAATGAGTTGCATCAGAGAATCATTTTTTCGATAGGTACAACCAAAATGCCTTGTGCACCGGCCAGTTTAAGCCGCTCGATGATGTCCCAGAATTCATCTTCATCAAGTACAGAATGCACCGAACTCCAGCCTTTTTGCGCAAGCGGAAGAATGGTTGGACTTTTCATGCCGGGGATGAGTTTTATAATTTCCGTAAGCTGTGCATCGGGAGCATTGAGTAAAACATATTTGTTGTGCCGCGCCTTCCTAACCGCCTGCAACCGAAACAAGAGGCGTTCCAGAATGCGAATCTGCATCTCGTTCAGATTACGATTACCGATCAGCAATGCTTCCGACTGCAGCACAACTTCTACTTCGCGAAGTCCGTTGGTCAGCAATGTGCTTCCGGAACTTACCAGATCACAGATTGCATCGGCAAGGCCGATACCCGGAGCAATTTCTACAGAGCCGCTGATTTCGTGGATTTCGGCAGTGATCTTGTTTTTTTTCAGGTACCGTTTTAGTAATTGCGGATATGAAGTAGCGATACGCTTACCGTTTAAATCGGCAATCGACTTATACTTTTCATTTCTCGGAACAGCCAGTGAAAGCCGGCATTTTCCAAAGCCCAGACGCTCTACCAGTTTAACTTTCCGACCTTTTTCAAGAAAAACATTTTCGCCTATAATCCCAATATCGGCAACTCCGTCTTCTACATATTGCGGAATATCATCATCGCGCAAAAAGAAAACTTCGAGCGGAAAGTTATGTGCTTCGGCCTTTAGCTTTTGCTGTCCGTTATTAAATTCAATCCCGCATTCGCGCAGCAAACGAATCGAATCATCGTTCAACCGTCCTGATTTCTGAATTGCAATACGCAGTTTATCCTGCATGGTTGTTGAGTTTTAGACAATAAAAAAAGGCTTACCAAACGGTAAGCCTTTTGAGATGATATAACGACCTGTTCAGATCACATCATAGCACAGCCTACCTGCAGAGCAGTTGCGTGATGATGATGGATATGATTGAGTGCTTTCATGGTTAGTGGGTGCAAAATTAGACGGTAGTTTGGATTTTCCAACAGAAATCTAAAAAATTAATGTTCCCGCAACTATTCAACTCCCCGCATCACCCAGCGAATGGAAAGCCCGATATCAAAATAAAAATTTATACCGTACTCCGTAAAATCGGTGAGCGGATGCACGTCAAGCGCAAAGTTGAGCGGCAAAAATTCGGTTGTGTATTCGACACCCAAAATTGCATCGGCACCAAATGTGAGGAACCGTCCGTTGTTATAATAAGGACTGCTGTACGAATAATAATAGTTGCTGTTCCATGAACTCACGTGTGCTCCGAGACCGGCATAACTGCGGAGACGTTCAATTTTTGTGGGTTTCGACAACTCTAAAAAACCGGTTGCCATAAAACCATACCAGCGGGTAGTGAGCAATCCTTCAACTGCAAATTTGTTATTTACGTAATGCTTTCCGCTGAGACCGTTATAAAAACCACCACGCACTCCAACGGCAGTTTTATAATCTTGAGCATTTAACAGTTTTGTTGCTCCAAGCAAAAGAAGGAAAAGAACAAGTGTTTTCGTTTTCATGTGATTTATTTTGTTGCAAAAATAAATCAAGAAATGGCTGAAATGCCTGTAAATAAAGGAATGTAACAGACTTCAAACATCCCGAAACATATCACAATTGCAACTCGGTCAGCGTAGCCCAAAGTGCCGTAAAAACTGAAGTACAGTAATTAGTATGCAGCAGTGACAGAGAAAGGTCATTAAGAATCCTGTCACAATTCATTACTAACTCACTACATAGAAAGAACACAAAAATCG
>CALRTD020000099.1:0-10847 GCA_943371015.1 Synechococcus sp. UW140
CTGAATAACTACTTTCTCAACTGCGCGGGCGTTGCCAGCGGTTACGGTGAGGAAGTAAACACCTTCAGAAAGGTTTTCTGTGTTCAGGCGGATTGTTGAAGCACCGGCAGCGAGGTCGCGGTTTTCAGCAAGAACTACCTGACCGAGGCTGTTTACGATTTCGAAACGGATGTTCTCAGACTGGATAAGGTCGAGAGATACGTTGATTTGATCGTTAGCCGGGTTCGGGAAGAAGTTGAGTGTTCCAACAGAAGCAAACTCTTCGATACCGATAGCAAGCAGGTCAGCAGGAACGCCAAACTGTGATGCTGTGAACTGTACGTTGTTCATGTAGTAGTGATCGAAACCGGTAAGCATGTTGAAGCTCAGGTCGTTTGCAAGCGAGTTAGACACCGGAACTGTATAGGTTGTACCGTTTACCAAAGCAATGTTTGAAACGTACTGCCAGAACAGGTTGTCGTCTGATGAGAACTGCTGACGAGCTGTAGCGTTAGCATTCGGGTTGGTGATGGTAAGGTCAACTGCACGGCCAAACAGGTTGGGGAAGTTGTTGTCGCCCTGACCGATGTTCGGGTCGGTGTCAGAATAGATGTAGAACATTTTGGTTCCGTCAGCAGAACGTGCAATCTGAGCACGTGCATCGGTAGCAAATGTGCTTGTTCCGTCTGACCACTGTGAGGTCTGATCGTTGGGTGAGCTTACCAGTGTGTCAACGAGGAAAGCATTCCAGCCGTTGGTGGTGGTGTGTACATCGTACAGGAAGTGACGAACTGTTCCGCCTGTTCCGGTAAGTGTCCAGGTAAAGCCGAGTGAATCATCGTCGTTTGAAGAACCGCTTGATACTTCGCAGAAGATGTGGAGCTGACCGTTGTTGTCAACAGCAACATCAGAACCGTTGTTCTGTGAGAACCAAGGCTTCCGGTTACCATCTGTAGCAGGAATCAGGTTGTTGTTGATTGCTGAAATGGTAGTGAAGTCGAAGTTCTGCTGGTAACGTGTCCATGTTCCGCCGGCATCAGTTGTTTTCCAAACCTGGGGCTGGAAAGCACGTGTTTGTGAAGTTGTAGCAGAAGCATCAGCAGCAAAGAACACTACATAACCTGTGTTGCCGTCTTGTGAGAAAGCAGTGTGGGTAATGGTGTAGGTGTCGTTAACCCCAGAAAGATCCTGGTGGAAGTTCGGCTTGATTGAGTCAATTTGCCAAACAACAGAGTTACCTGTGAGTGTGCCTTTGTAGATAGCAGCACCACGGAAGCCCTGAGCAGCAGCTGTTGTTCCGTTCGGATCAGCATAAAGACCTGCGGTCATCCAGATGTGCTGGTCGGTTGACTGAACATCAACGCGTGCAAAGCCAATGTGAGCAATTGAGTCAACAATTGTATTTACGTTGGTTTGTGCGTTTGTGATGTTCTGGCTGCTGCGGTAGTTGCCGCCCCATCCTGAACCGTCTGTCCACGGACCTGTAGAAACCGCAAAAGCGTTAGCCAATGTGGTGTTAGCAGCCGGATTGAATACGGCTCCTGAAGGATAACGGAACAGGTTTACACCGTTGTTAGCATAGTAGGTAGAATCCCAGCTTGTACCGTTATCGGTTGTCCAGGTGTGCTGGATGAAACCGCTGTTTACAGACGGGGGAGACCACTGGTAGCTGATACGGTTGGTGAACATTGCTACACCCAGTGCCTGGTTAGCTGTCATTACGTTTGACTGTGAAACGAGCAGACCGAAAGCATTGCGTGAAGAAGTAAACTTTGTACCGTTTGCCTGAACAGTGGGGTTACCGTTGCGGGTAACAGCGCTGGCCTGTGCAAAGAAATTTGTTGATTCAGCATCAATTTTCGCAGAATTGGTACCTGTCAGATCCCACTTCTTTACACCGCCTACGTTTGCAGGGCGCTGTGCCGAAAGTGCAAGGCCTGTACCAACGCCGAGAGCGATAAGTAATCCTTTTTTCATGTGACTGATTTTATTGGTTAGGTTTGATTACGTGTTGCTCAAAGTTAACAACAATAATATGATTTGCAAACAGTACAAAACATGGTTATTGTTATACTTTGCGGCGCAATGATAATTTTCTAAACCGATATCTCGCATCATTTAGAAGAATTAGTTTTCAACAGGTTTAGCCGTAATTTAGTGAATATACTTCTTTTTAAATTTTATATCATTGATATACAGCGTTTTGGTTATTTTCCTTGAGGGAAGAGTTGAACTGAAATTTACAAAATAGGGGACCGCCTTTTTTATCGAAAATCTTTTAAATAAACGCGAGATAATACGGAAGTGATTCCTTACCTTTGATGCCCATTTCAAAATGGATGCCCGGCAGCATCCTTCGTCTCACTCGCGCAGCTGTGCCGGCCGCTGAGCCAGTGCCTTCGGGCACCTAAAACCAACAACGGCAAATGGCCGAAACAACAAACAACACAACAATGCCCGAGTTTGACTGGAATGCAGTGGGCAAGAAAGCTGATCTTTATTCTAAAGAAGAGCTTGCCAGCCTTGATGCACTCTACGGTCAAACCCTCAAATCAATCAACGATCATGAAGTGGTTGAGGGTGTAGTTGTAAACAAAAACTCGAAAGAAGTCGTGGTTAACATCGGCTTCAAATCAGATGGTGTTATTCCCCTGTCTGAATTCCGCTACAACCCTGATCTCAAATCAGGTGATAAAGTAGAGGTTTACATCGAGAATCAGGAAAACAAAGACGGACAGCTCGTTCTTTCTCACAAGAAAGCCCGTGCAATGAAGTCATGGGAACGCATTAACACCGCTCTTGCTACCGACGAGGTAATCAAAGGTTATGTAAAATGCCGCACCAAAGGAGGTCTTATTGTTGATGTATTCGGCATTGAGGCGTTCCTCCCGGGTTCACAAATCGACGTGAAGCCGATCCGCGACTACGATATTTACGTAGGCAAAACAATGGAATTCAAGGTAGTGAAAATCAACAACGAATTCAAAAACGTTGTAGTCTCTCACAAAGCCCTCATTGAGGAAGAACTTGAAGCCCAGAAACGCGAAATCATCAGCAAACTCGAAAAAGGTCAGGTACTTGAAGGTACCGTTAAAAACATCACCTCTTACGGTGTGTTTGTTGACCTCGGCGGTGTTGATGGTCTCATCCACATCACCGATCTCAGCTGGGGCCGCATTTCGCACCCCGAAGAAATCGTTAAGCTCGACCAGAAAATCAATGTGGTTATTCTCGATTTCGACGATCAGAAGAAACGCATTGCACTCGGTCTCAAGCAGCTCACCTCACACCCGTGGGAAGCACTGAGCGCCGAACTCAAAGTTGGCGACAAAGTAAAAGGCAAAGTAGTGGTGATTGCCGACTACGGTGCTTTCGTAGAAATCCAGCCTGGTGTGGAAGCGCTTATCCACGTTTCAGAAATGTCGTGGTCACAGCACCTGCGCAGCGCTCAGGATTTCCTGAAAATTGGCGAAGAAGTAGAAGCTACCGTGCTTTCAGTTGATCGTGAAGAACGCAAGATGTCTCTCGGCATCAAGCAAAACTCTCCTGATCCCTGGCAGGAAATCCTTTCTAAATACCCGAAAGGTTCACGCCACAATGCACGCGTTCGCAACTTTACCAACTTCGGCATCTTTGTTGAACTTGAAGAAGGTATCGACGGACTCATTCACATTTCAGATCTTAGCTGGTCTAAGAAAATCAAGCATCCTTCAGAGTTCACCAAAATCGGTGAAAGCATTGAAGTTGTTGTGCTCGACGTGGATGTTGAAAACCGCCGCCTGAGCCTCGGTCACAAGCAGCTCGAAGAAAACCCGTGGGATGTATTCGAAACCGTATTTACCATCGGTTCAGTACATCAGGGCACCATTATCAGCGCCAACGATAAAGGTGCTGTTGTTCAGCTGCCCTACGGAGTTGAAGCATTCTGCCCCAACAAACACCTGCTCAAGGCTGATACCAAGAATGCAGGCGTAGAGGAAGTGATTGACTTCAAAGTTCTTGAATTCAACAAAGAATCTAAGAAAATCATCGTTTCTCACCGTAACACTGTAGAAGGTCTCGCTATCGAAGAAAAAGAAGCGCGTCCGGCTCGTGGCGGTAAGAAATCTGCTGAGGCTAACTCAGGTGCAAACGAAGAAACCAAGAAAGCAGTTAAGAAGGTTAAAGATAACCTTGAAAAAACTACCCTTGGCGACGTTTCTGCTCTTGCTAACCTCAAGTCAGAACTTGAAAAGAATGAAAAAAGCCAGTAAGGCTTCATCGCTCACCGGAAAGCAGTCTTCGATGCTTCCGGCTCACTAAAAACTACGCCATGGTTTTTAGTTTTGAAAGAGACTGTCTCACTAGTCGAGACAGTCTCTTTTTATTTTTAGCACTCATCGCATAGCTATTGATCATGTTCAGCATCACACTGAAGCAATTTTAAGTTAAGTCTTGGTTTTGTAAAGGTGTACTTCTTTCTGTATTGCATTTTGTTTCTGGATACAGCAGATGAGCGCACAGCCAACAATTCTTTACGTATCGTCAAAACAGGCCTCTTTGGCCTAATTTCAAAAACAATTTTCAGGCCTTCTCTTAATCGTTTTAGCCAAAACGGTTGTATCTTTTTTCAATCTTAGCTGATTGCTGCTCATGTATTTATGAGATATTTATATGATTTTGTATTGAGCGTCTGTTGATAAAAATATTCAGATAATAAATAATTTGTGACACAATGAAAGTAAAGTATGAGTATTATAGCGTAATAATTTCACGCCGAATATGCAGAAACATTGTCTTGATTGTGATGGTCCGATGCTGGGCAGGGCTGACAAAAAGTTCTGTTCAGACCAATGTCGGAATAACTACAACAACAAACGCAACAGTGATGTTAACAACCTGATGCGTAACATCAACAACATCCTTCGCAGGAACAGAAGAATAATGGAAGAACTGATTCCTGATGAGAAAGCTATTGTGTCAAGAGAAAAGCTGAATGATTTAGGTTTCAATTTCGCTTACATCACACACACCTACACAACACGAAAAGGAGCTGTTTATCATTTTTGTTATGACTACGGTTACCTTGAAATCGGTAACGACCTTTTTACACTTGTTTATCGTAAAAAAGGCAATCAACTTTCTGAATCTGCTTAACGGGATATACTTTTTTCTAAGCCTGCACCTGCTTCCCCTGCGGTAGTTTGTTGGCAAAGCCGGAGCCTTCACTCCGGCTTTTTTGCTAATTAATACTAAATCAATAGCTTTTATAGGTCTTGTTCATCTCCAATTGCACCGTCTGAAAACTTCTGTTTAAAGCGTATTACAGCTAAATCGACCTGATCTACAGATAACCTTATTCACTTTTGTTCGTTGAAAAAAGCGATGGCAGGTGTAAGATATCTGCTTGTGATTACGTTTCTTTGAGAAACACGGAGGAGGAAAATATGCTTTTAATAAGAAAATCTGTGCTGACTGTTTTGGCCCTGGTTTTTACAACCGGGTCTTTAGCAGCGCAGCAAAGCCGTCAAACAACAGAGACGGTTGTCACCACTGTTTCAGGACTTCGTGATACAACATGGAGAATGGTATCGCAAACCGAAGATATTCGGATAATGAAATTAGATACCCTCTCGCGTGTTAATTTTTGGCGTAAAATCATGAATCTTTCTCCCGACAGCGGTTTGCTCAGTGCAGCAGCTACACGGAAGATTTATCACTCATGTGCAGCAGCCGATTGGAATAAGCTGGGCGATGAAGGACAAAAAAAGTTTCGTGATAGTGTACGTTTGGTTCATCAGCTTCCTGACTCAGCCCAACTGCTCTTTACACGCGGCAAAAACGATTTTTATGATGCTGCCGGTGTAATTCCGCAAATTGACCGCGCCGTCCCGATATTCATGGATCAGGGAATAGATCCGTTTTATGCGAAAGCTATATTACTGATTGAAAGTCCCGGAAAACTGCAGAAATCAAACGTAGGAGCCTATGGCGCTTTTCAGCTTATGAAGGGTGTTGCCATAAAAATGGGACTGAAAGTAAATAAGTATGTTGATGAGCGGAAAGACTTTGACAAGTCAGCATGGGCAGCCGCAAAACTTATCCGCACTGTTTGTATTCCTTATACCAATTCAATGCTCGAAAAGCGCGGTATTCAGTATTGCGGCGATGAGCTCTGGTATAAACTCCTTGTTTTACACGTTTACCATGCCGGTGCAGGTAATGTTGATAAAGTGCTTACTGCAATAAATCCCTGCGAAGGCAATATGGAGTTAATTATAACCATGTGGCAAACCAAAGCAGGAAGTTTTGGTAATGCTTCACAGAATTACTCGCAATTGGCACTGGCCGCATTGCTCGAACTGGATACTGTTCTGCTTAACAATTACAACAGCAGCATGGGAAGGTCGAGCCACTAAAAGAACAGGAAATACTGAAATTCAAAACCCGGAAAAGATTAAACTTTTCCGGGTTTTATTTTTTAATCTATTGTAAATGTTAAATTTACATATCTCTCGCACAAAAACCAGCTATCCGCTATGCGTACTATAATTTGCCTGCTGTTTTTGTTTTGCCTGTCGCAAAACACGAATGCACAGTTATTCATCAATGAATATTCGTGTGCAAACACAGCTACCAGTGCCGATAATTTTGGCGAATACAATGATTGGTTTGAAATCTACAATGCCGGCACTGCTGCGGTAAATCTGGCGGGATATTACATCAGTGATAATGACAATAACCCAACAAAATGGCAAATTCCGTCGGGTTCAATTAATGCAGGTGGCATTACCCGTGTTATTTGTTCGGGGCGGGGAATTATCTTCAGCAACTGGATTCATGCAGGCTTCAAACTCACACAATGTAAGCCCGAAGAATTAGTATTAGCCGATGCTTCAGGCAATATTATTGATTCTGTAACCCTTCGCCGAAACCAACTTGGGCATTCGTGGGGCAGAACCACTAATGGTGCCAATACATGGAGCATATTTATTGCCCCAACTTTCGGTACATCTAATAATACAGCAACGCCTTACCAACCTTACACAGCAACTCCGGTTTTTAGTCAGCAAGCAGGATTTTATCCGGGTTCCGTTTCATTAACCATTACATCCCCGGATCCCGCCGCTACAATTCGCTTTACCACCAACGGCGATGAGCCAACGGCCACTTCACCGGTATATTCGGCACCAATAACTATTGCTGCTACTCAGGTTGTGCGTGCTCGGGCTTTCAGCAGTAACGCCAGTGTTCCCGCCAGCTTTATTGAAACCAACACTTACTTTATCAACGTAACTCACACCATTGCCGTACTTTCTATTTGCGGCGATTACCTGCCTGATCTTATGGTGCAGGGCAACTGGGGCGATGAGCCTGTTACAGCACTCGAGTACTTTGATAAAACAGGTGTAATGCGCACAGAAGTTACTGGTAACTCCAATAAACACGGTAACGATTCATGGGCTTATGACCAGCGGGGGATCGACTTTGTTTCGAAAGATCAGTATGGTTACAATGATGCACTCGACTGGAAACTTTTTCGCCGAAAAGAGCGGGATAAGTTTCAGCGCATCATGATTAAAGCCGCCGCAAATGATAATTACCCGTTTGAGCAAGGCGGTGCTTACATACGCGATGCTTACTGCCACACTCTCTCTCAGCAAGCCGGAATGGCCATGGATGAACGCACCTGGGAACCCTGTATATTATATATGAATGGTCAGTATTGGGGCGTTTACGAAATCCGTGAAAAAGTAGATGACCACGATTTTACAGATTACTACTACGACCAGCCGGAAGAAATGCTTCAGTTTCTTAAAACCTGGGGAGCTACCTGGTCTGAGTATGGTGGTCAACAAGCACAAACCGACTGGAACAGCTTTCTCACGTTTGTGACTTCAAACAACATGGCTGTGCAAGCTAATTTCGATTATGTTGACAGTGTTTACAACTGGAAAAGCCTTGTTGACTACATAGTACTCAACTCAATTTGCGTAACATCAGACTGGCTAAACTGGAATACAGCGTGGTGGCGCGGAATGGATCCGAACGGTGATAAGAAAAAATGGCGTTATGCTCTTTGGGACAATGACGCCACTTTTGGTCATTACATTAATTATACCGGAATACCAGACGTATCAGCCAATGCAGATCCGTGCAATCCGGAAACTTTGCCGGATCCGGGCGGACAAGGACATATACCGATAATTAATGCCCTGATGGCGAATGAAGGTTTCAGGCAATATTATGTAAACCGGTATGTGGATCTGATGAATACCACTTTCAGTTGCGATTCGCTGCTAGCGTTGCTGGATACGATGATTGGCGAAATAGCTCCTGAAATGCCCGGACAAATTCAGCGCTGGGGCGGAAGCATGGCGGGCTGGCAGGCGAATGTAACTGCACTGAGAAATTACATTCAGACACGCTGCACTGCAATTGTACAGGGCATGATGGATTGTTACGACCTGACCGGGCCGTATCAGATAATTGTTGAAGTACAGCCTCCCGGTGCAGGTACTGTTGAGTTAAACTCTCTGAGTTTGGATGTATTTCCGTGGACAGGCAGTTATTTTGGAGGAATACCCATAATTCTGCAAACAGAACCAACTTCGCCGCTCTACATTTTCGATCATTGGGAAATGGTAAATATTCCTTCTCCGAACGCGCAGAGCGATAGTATTACAACAGATCTCACACAGGCCGATCGCATCATTGCGCATTACAAAACGGTAGAGGTGATTGAAAATACATTTATAGCCAATGCGTTTTCGCCCAACGGCGACGGTAGCAACGACATGGTTTATGTACACGGTTTAGAAGGTGTCACTGAGGCCGAATTTGTTGTGTTTAACCGTTGGGGACAGCAGGTTTTTCAAACAAAAGATATGACCAAGGGCTGGGATGGAAACCAAAACGGACAGGCATGCCCGTCGGGTGTTTATGCCTACATGCTGAAATTAACGCTGGCAGACGGAAAGACATCGCTCAAGTCAGGAAATATTACATTGATGCGCTAAAACTTGGCCATGAAGAAGCTGGTTTCGTTAATGCTTGTTGTTTCGGCCGGGTGTTTTGCGCCTGATGTTGTTGCGCAGGATATTCATTTTTCGCAGATGTCGGAATTACCGATGCATCTCAATCCTGCCGCTACGGGCATGTTCGACGGTGTTTTCAGGTTAACCACAAACTATAAAAGCCAGTGGGCATCAATGGGCAGTCCGTATCGTACAATGGCAGCTGCATTTGATATGCCTTTTCGTCCGGCAGCCAACCGGGCGTATCTTGGTTTTGGTCTGTTTTTATTTCGCGATCAGGCTGGTGATTCTAAGTTTGGCACATTTCAGGGCAGTCTTTCAGGCAGTGCAATTGTGCCGCTCTCGAAACGCCAGAAATTTTCGGCCGGGGTGCAGTTTGGCATGGGGCAGCGTTCGGCAACCATTTCCGGCCTGCAGTGGGAAAGCCAGTACATCAACGGCAGTTACGATCCCACGGCACCTGTAAACGAAGGCAATCTGCTCACGTCTTTCCTTTACCCCGATATTTCGGCCGGAGTTGTTTATCAGTACCGCAGTGTTGCCGGAAATCTTGTTGGCAAAGATGTGGTTGAATTTCAGGGCGGATTTTCGGTTTTCCACGCCAATCAGCCGGCAATGCGTTATCACGGGGGCGGGGGCGATAAACTGCCCATGCGCATTGTTGCTCACGCGCAGCTGCGCTACGATTTTCCTGATACACGCTGGTCGCTGCGCCCCTCGGCAAGCTATATGCAGCAGGCGGCTGCACGGCAAATTATGGTCGGCTCCATGTTTCGTTTCCGCATCAAAGACGGCACCAAATTCACCAATTATTTTTCTGAATCTGGCATAGGTGCTGGTTTGCATTACAGATTTGGCGATGCACTCATCCCGCAATTTTATTATGATCTCGGCGATTTCTTTATCGGCTTATCATACGATTTCAATATCTCGAAATACAGCGCTGTAAGCCGCACACAGGGTGGTTTTGAGATTACGCTGCGCTATGCAAACCTGAACGGAGCGCTTTACAAAAATAAAAAGTAACAACCGTTACTGTTCTGTAACACTAAAACGGAATCGTTACTTTTATCCCCGATGTCCGGAGATACAGCCCCCAGTCAAATTTCTATTTCACGTACTGCATTTACAGAAGCTTTTTTTGCTTTTGAAAAGCAGCTTCCTGTTTCTCTCTACACTTACAACAGGGAAAACATCTGGCCGCTGGTCAGAAGGTTTGTGATGTATGATTTTTTTCGTGCACAGCATGATCAGGATTTGGATCTCAAGAATGCGGCGGGAGAACAAAAAACGTCAAAACTTCCGGCATCTGCCTTTCAGCCACAGGTAACACTGCGCGATTATAAAAAACGTTTGAACGAACTTGCCGTAGCGCATCACGGAAAAGTGCTGTTTTTCTTTTCATCAACACAGAAACCTTCTGATACAATAAATGAGCGTGGGTATTTCAGGCATATCGATCCTTATTTCGAACGCCTTGCTGCGGACTACGATTCAGTAAGAATACAAGTTGCCGGCAGTAATTCATTGATTTTGGATCGTCTTGAACATCCGGTTCATGTTCTGAACAGCGGTAATCTGGTAATGGAAGTGATGCGGAAAGAAGGACTGAAGCGAAAACTAAAGCTCAATGCCTCTCTCTCCAATGTAAAAAAAGCGGAGGCTGAACTTATTGCCAAAATCCAAACGCTGAACGCGGGCTATAGTCCCAAGCAAGGCAGTATAACTGCATTTGCAGAGCGTGTATTTGCCTGGGAAAAATTGCTGACTCCTTTACTCGTGAAGCTAAAACCTAAAGCGGTATTCCTGCCCTGCTATTTTTGCGATCAGCAGACGCTTGGACTGGTTGCT
>CALRTD020000100.1:0-10843 GCA_943371015.1 Synechococcus sp. UW140
TAACATTTTTTTTGCCCAGCTTACCCCGCATTCCGCCCCGGCCTGTTACCTTTGCTTTTTGTACCTGACTTCCGACTATGCAACAAGACATACAAGCGCTTAATGCCCGCATCCGGGAAGAAAGCGCATTTGCAGATGCTATCAGCAAAGAACTTGACCACGCCATTGTAGGTCAGAAAATGATGGTAGAACGTCTGCTTATTGCCCTGCTCTCTAACGGACATATTCTGCTCGAAGGCGTGCCCGGGCTGGCAAAAACATTAGCTGTAAAATCGCTGGCTTCTACAATTGACGCTGCTTTCAGCCGCATTCAGTTTACACCCGATTTGCTTCCTGCCGATCTTATCGGTACTATGATTTACAGTCCGAAGCAGGAACAGTTTACGGTGCGTAAAGGTCCCGTTTTTGCCAACTTCGTGCTGGCCGATGAGATCAACCGCGCTCCGGCAAAAGTGCAGAGCGCCCTGCTCGAAGCCATGCAGGAACGGCAGGTCACCATTGGCGATGAAACCTTCAAGTTGCCGGAGCCATTTCTGGTGCTGGCTACCATGAACCCGGTTGAGCAGGAAGGAACTTACCCCCTCCCCGAAGCTCAGGTGGATCGCTTTATGCTGAAAGTGGTAATTACTTATCCCAACCGCGATGAGGAACAGCGCATCATCCGCCAGCAGCTCAGCACCACGCAAATCAAACCGAAACAAATTCTGACTACTGCGGATATACTCCGCGCCCGTCAAACGGTAAACAGTATTTATCTCGATGAAAAAATCGAGAAATATATTGTTGACATTGTGTTTGCCACACGTTTCCCCGATCAGTACCGCCTGCCCAACCTCACACCGCTTATTTCATTTGGCGGATCGCCGCGGGCAAGCATAAACCTGGCAATGGCGGCAAAAGCCTACGCATTTTTGCAGCACCGCGGTTTTGTAATTCCGGAAGACGTGCGCGCGATCTGTCACGATGTGCTGCGACACCGAATCGGGCTTACCTACGAAGCCGAGGCTGAGAATGTAACCACCGAAGCCATCATCAATCAAATTCTCAACGTGGTGCAGGTTCCGTAAGGAGCAGCACAACATCCGCAGTATGGAAACCAGCGAACTGCTGAAAAAGGTGCGCCGCATCGAACTGAAAACCCGCAGCATGAGCTCGCAGGTGTTTTCGGGCGAATATCACAGTGCTTTCAAAGGCCGCGGCATGACTTTCAGTGAAGTGCGCGAATACCAGCCGGGCGATGAAGTACGCACAATCGACTGGAACGTTACTGCGCGCCTGAATCATCCATACGTAAAAGTTTTTCAGGAAGAGCGCGAACTCACCGCCATGATTCTTGTGGATGTGAGTGCCTCCGGGGCATTCGGTTCGCACGGACAACTCAAACGCGAACTGCTTACGGAAATTTGTGCGGTACTTGCTTTTTCAGCCATACAGAATAACGACAAAGCCGGCGTTTGCTTTTTCAGTGATGCGATTGAGAAATTTATTCCGCCCCGCAAAGGTCGCGGACATATTCTGCGCATCATTCGCGAAATGGTGGAAATGAAACCGCTGGGCAAAGGCACTAACCTTGAAGCAGCGCTCGATTATTGCACCAATGCGCTGAAACAGCGCTGCATCCTTTTCGTGCTTTCCGATTTTATGTCGCCCGATGCCGAGCGTATGCTGCGCATGGCCAACCGCCGGCATGATGTAGTCTGCATCAACATTTACGACCGGCGTGAGCTGGAACTGCCGGATGCCGGGATCATTCAGGTTGAAGATCCGGAAACCGGAGCTTTGATGTGGATTGATACTTCTGATCCGAAAGTGCGGCAAGACTATGCCCGTCAGGCACGCATGCACCGGCTCAAAATTGAAAATACATTCAAACGTTCAGGCGTTGATTCGGCGCATATTGCCACCGGCGACGATTATATAAAAACACTTTCGGCACTGTTTCACAGTCGCGAAAAAATTGCCCGCAAGCGATGAGGCAACTGCTGCATACAGTTCTTCTGCTGCTGTTCTTTCAAACAGTTGTTGCTCAAACGCAGCCGCGTGTTGATGCGAATGCTTCGCTGCAACAAAACACAATCCGTATTGGCGAACAAATAAAACTGAAGCTCAGTATTCGCTATCGCGAAGGTTCTAAGAAAACTGTAATTGTTTGGCCGCAACTGAAAGATACGATTACGGCAGGTGTTGAAATCATAGCACAAGACACCATCCATACCGATTTGCGCGACCGTACTTCCGTGCTTTATGAGCAATGGAGAAACATTACCATCACCGCATTTAACGAAGGAACATATACATTACCCGCTAAAACTTTTATTGTTGACAATGTTTCTTACTCAACACCTCCGCTGATTTTAACGGTAGCAACCGTTCCGGTTGATACAACGCAGGATATAAAAGACATCAAAGAAATTTACGATGTACCTCCGCCAATTCTTAAAGAAAAGAAATCATGGTTTAAATGGTGGATGGCAGTTGCAGCGGGTGCAGTACTTCTTACAGCCGGTATTTTTGTCTGGCTCACATTACGCAAGAAGCTTGAACCTGTTGAGCAAAAAACAGAACTTGCCAACGGACTTCAGCCGCACGAACGGGTACTTGAAGAACTTGCTGTTCTTGCTGCGCGCAGGCTTTGGGAGCAGCCGGGGGAACTCAAAAATCATTACTCCCGGCTTACTGAAATACTCCGTAGCTGGTCGGTTGAGCGATACCGTATTGGTGCGCTGGAAATGACAACCGGCGAAATTCTTCAGCATCTGCGCTATAAGCAGGTAGATGAAACTGCAGTGATGCTGCTCCGCGATGTATTGCTCAGTGCCGATGCGGTAAAGTTTGCAAAATATATACCGCCCGCCGAAGACAATGAACGTTGCATGCGCACGGCAATGGAGTTTGTACAAAAAACACCGTTCCCGGCTCCGGTTATTGTTCCACCAGCAACACCTGTTCAGTCATGATGAGTTGGTTCGGAGAACTTGTGTTTGCTTATCCCGTAGTATTCTGGGGAATGCTGCTGTTGCCGGTTTTGCTGGTCATTATTTTGCTGCGCCGCAATTCGCGTTCATCAATTGTACTTTCATCGGCGGGGTTTATTTCTAAACCTAAAACGCCTGCCCGCGTTTTATGGCGGCCTGTTTTGCTGGTGCTGAGAATGCTGGCGCTGGTGCTGCTGTTTATTATTGTGGCCCGTCCGCAATCGCGCAACGGCTGGAAACGGAATCCGAAAGAAGGTATTGATATCATGCTTTCGATAGATGTTTCACCGAGCATGAATGCGCAGGACTTCCCGCCTACCCGTCTGGATGCTGCCAAATCTGAGGCCAACCGGTTTGTAGGTGAGCATCCGGATGACCGCATTGGCGTTGTAGTGTTCAGTGCCGAAACCTATACACTCAGTCCGCTTACTTCTGATCACGGCGCATTGATGTCGCTGATTGATAATATTGGCGGAAATGATCTTGAATCGGGTACTGCAATTGGCATGGGCTTAGCCAAAGCGGCAGAACGGCTGGAAAAAAGCGAAGCAAAAAGCAAAATCATTATCCTGCTCAGCGATGGTGAAAACAATTCGGGTGTAATTGCACCACTTGATGCTGCCCGACTTGCAAAATCAATGGGCATTAAGGTTTATACGATTGGTATTGGTTCAGATGATGAAACACTGCAACCCGTTGGCCGGAATCCCGACGGAAGTTATGTTCAGGACTATCGGCTGACCAATATCAACGAGAATGAAATGGCTGAAATAGCTGCCATGACCGGCGGAAAATATTTCAGAGCAAAGGATGTAGAGAAGCTGGAGAAAGTATATACAGAAATCAGCAAGCTCGAAAAATCGGAGTACGACGATGGCAAGCAAACCGAGCAGCGCAACGAAGAGTTTTTACCTTTTCTTGTGCTCTTGCTCTTCATTGTAATTGCCGAAGTTGTTCTCCGCTACACTGTTTTTGATACAACCAACTAAACACGCATGAGTTTCGAATATCCGTGGTTATTGCTTTTGCTGCTGCTTGCCGTTCCGGTATGGCTGCTGTTTCTGCGTACCGGCAAACTCAGGCAGGAAAGATTGAACCGCTTTGCAGAAAGCCGGCTCATGGGTAAGTTGCTGAAAGGTGATTCGCCGGGGCTGCGGAACTGGCGGTTTGTGCTGGTGTTCGGGGCTTTGCTGATCGTGCTTTTTTGTGCATCCGGCCCGCGCATAAGAGGCGGAAAAGAAACTGTGCAGCTCAATGGTATTGATATTATGCTGGTGATTGACATTTCAAACAGCATGCTGGCCAATGATCTGCAACCCAACCGGCTCGAACGCACAAAGCTCGAACTGATACGCATGATTCAGCGCTCGGAAAGCGACAGATTTGGCATTATTGTTTTTGCCGGCCGGGCAATTCCGCAGCTTCCGCTAACTACTGATAAAGGTTCGGCCCTTGCTGTTGTTGAAGCATTGTCCACCAACGATATTATGCGGCAAGGCACAAACATCGAAGAAGCATTGCAGTTAGCATCACGCTCGTTCAGTAACGACGGTCGTGCGCGCGCTTTAATTCTCATCAGCGACGGCGAAGCACATGAAGGCGATGCGGCCAGTGTGGCAAAAGAATTGGCAGAAAAAAAGAATGTAATTATTTCTGCCATTGGTGTGGGTTCAACAACAGGAACAACCATTCCAGAGATAGATAACTACGGAAAAACTACGGGCAGTAAAGTGGACGAAGACGGACGGATTGTTGTGACTAAATTGAATGAAAATTTACTTCAGGAAATTGCAGCGAAAGGCAACGGAACGTATATACACGCCGGTTCAGGTGATTTTGGATTAGGTACAATTTACGGTAAATTGCAGGGACTGAATAAAACAACATCCTATCTCGAACGTTTTACCAATTACCGTACTCTGGTTCCCTGGCTGCTTATCGGTGCGCTGTTACTGTTAATTACGGAAGCACTGCTGCCGGAAGGAAAACGTAAATAAAAAGAAATGAAGTACTGCTTGATTTTTGTTTTTCTGTTTCAGCTTCTGGGCTTACAAGCTCAGGATGCAGATTCGGTTTTGCGTGATCCGTGGCGGCACACCCGCGCCGGTAATGATGCCTATAAAAAAGGAAACTTTACAGATGCTGAAAAACGATATGAACGCGGCATTAACCTCGACACGGCAACCATAAAACAAGCTGCAAACTTTAATTTGGGTAATGCCCTTTATCGCCAGAAAAAATATGCTGAAGCGTTAAAGGCATATACCAATGTAAACACCGGAACAAGCGCCGATACAACTTCAAAAGTGTATCACAACATCGGCAATGCAATGATGCAGCAGGAACAATACGAAGAAGCTATAAATGCCTACAAAGAAGCTCTCCGTAAAAATCCGAACGATGAAGATACCCGATATAATCTGGCTTACGCGCAAGAAAAACTGAAGCAGCAAAACAAAAAAGACAATAAGCAGCAGCAGCAAAACCAGAATAAAAATCAACAACAAAATCAGCAGCAGCAGCAGGAAAAAAAACAGGAACAGAAAGAACAACAGCAGCCCCAGGAAATGATGACGCAGGAAGAAGTACAGAAAATGCTTCGCGTAATGCGGAATCAGGAACAGCAGACACGTCAGAAAATGCAACGCAGCCGCCAGCTTTCTTCAATGCCGCGGCGTTACGGTAAAGACTGGTGAAGATAATTTCACACATAAAGATTTTATTTATTTCAGCATTTTTGCTGACCAGCTTTCTTTTATCTGCTCAAAAACGTTCAGCTACTTTATCGGCTAAAACAGTTAATATAAATGAAAGAGTAACGCTTACAATTGAAGCCGAAGGCGATCAGATTACCTCTTACTTTTCGATGCCAACTTCACCGGGAGTGATGATAGTTGGTGATTACTCGAATCAAAGCAACATCAACGGAAAAATCAGAATTACCCAGCAATACACACTTCTTGGTGTCATGCCGGGCACCTGGACATTAGGCCCATTTGTGGCTACAGGCCGCAGCGGAAGTGTACGCATTCAGCCGGTTACGCTTGTCGTAACGGGGCAGCCGCCTTCTTCAAAATCATCGGCTACAAGTGCTTTTCTGCAATGCGATGTTCCCCGCAGAACTTACTTTGAAGGAGAACAGATTATTGCCGATATACGCGTTTATGTTCCTGAAGGTGCAGATGTTGACAGAGGTGCAATGCCATTATCATCGCCTTCGTATGTTGGTTTTTGGCATGAACGCGGACCCGACGGATACTCGTTCAAAGACACTGTAATTGTAAAAAACGGAAGGCGCTATACCGGCAAAATCATACTCAGAGAATTTCTATTTGCCACACGAACCGGAGCTTTAACAATTCCGGCTTTTAACTACCAATGCGGAATAATTCCGGCTGAAACAGATGCATACGGCTTTATAAACATCCAACCCGTTAAGCTCATCAGCGATCCGATTCAGTTACAGATAAAACCATTTCCGCCCGATGCACCGGGCAATTTCAACCGAATTGCAGGCAGTTTTAGCTTACACGCTTCTCTCGATAAACAACAAGTAAAACAGAATGACGCGGTAACCCTAACGGTAACTGTTGCCGGTGAAGGAAATCTGAGGACGCTGCAAATTCCTCAGCCTGTATTGCCCGACAGTTTCGACATTCTTCCCGGGCGTTCTTCCGACAGTACAACGATTTCAGCGTTTGGCGTGTTTGGCTACAAAACTTATTCGTGGATAATTATTCCAAAGCATTCGGGCAAATTTGTTCTCGATTCAGTTTCGTTTTCATACTTCAGTCCTGAAATCAGTCAGTACATTACACTCACCACACCACCCTTTGAACTTCAGGTTGATCCGGCTCCTGTTCAAAATGCTGTAATTCGGGATAACATGCCCGAAAGTGGCGGAGAACGTGGCGAAACATCAACCCTAACCAGCTTATACATTGTCCTGCTTCTCACACCAGTTGGCATTCTGGCTCTGCTCTGGTGGATGAGAATGCGGAAACGCCGCAAACCGGAAATCGAGGTCAGCTCAGACCATCAGCAGTTGCCAACTTTTTCAAATCCTGTTACGCAAACCTACACGCTTGCCACGCTTGGCAGTCAACTCAACTCACTTCCTCCCGAAGAATTTGCCAAACGGCTCTACACGGTTTACCTCGAAAAACTCTGCGAAATCGGGAATATACATCCGGCCGGTGCTTCACTGGCTATGATCCGCTACAGCCTTGAAGGCAAAAACCTTTCTGCTGAGCAATGTACAGCCTGTATTCGTCCGCTCGAAGAGCTCGCTTTGCTCCGCTATTCCTCGCCACAACCGGAACAATGTAAATTCTGGTATGAGGAATGCCTGAGATGTATCAAAAACACAGGTTACAGCAATTAATACCGGATAAATACCTCATTTCAGATGTAATTCCGGTTTTTTAGTTAATTTACAGTTTACTCAATTGATTTTTGCCTTAAATTGCTCATGGCAAACAATAACTCATGAAAACAATACCCTACATTTTTCTGGTTGGGCTACTTTTGGCAGGCATTCCCTTGCTTGCTCAAAATGGTACTACTCCGGTTAACGGACAAAATCCGGCAGCACCCCCGGTTACTATTGGTCAACCATCGGTAGCTTCCGTTAGCGATCCGCAAACACCGCTAGATGGTAATGCCACACTGGGCCCCACATACATTCACAGCGACTGCGGACTTAACTACACAACCGCAAGTTTAAAATTGGGGCAGCGTTTTTCACCGGCAGGAGCGCCTCAACCGGCTTCATTTGTAATTTCTGGAATTCCGGCTACCGCTACAGTTATTCAGGCTTACATTTGGTGCGATGCTTCGGGTGTGGGTACGCCTATAACGCTGAATGTAACCAACCCGTTTTTTGTTCCGTTCACCTACCCGATGACATTGATCGGAAGTGATCAGGACAAATGTTGGGGCTACGGAGGTACACACACTTACCGCGCAGATGTAACTTCTTGCGCCTGGGGCAACGGAACTTATACCATCAGTGGTTTTCCAACCGGCTCACCCGATGATGTTGACGGTGCAACGCTCATGATTATCTGGAGCGATCCTACAGCAGCCTTTCAGGGCGATATTGTAATTTGGGATGGCGCGCTGGTAATCAATGGCGGCAATACATCACAAACAATCAACAACTTCACCGCCTGTTCGCTGTCTGTTAGCAATGCACGCGCATTTATGTGTGTTGCCGACTTGCAGGGACTTGGCTCACAGCTTACACTCAATGGTGTATTTCCGGTAACAGTTGTTGAAGACTGGTGGAATTATATTGATGTAGCCACAACTGTTACTCCTAACCAAAACAACTCTGTTTTCGGAAACAGTTCGGGAGGCGATTGTTACAATATGTGCATGATTGGTTTGTACTTCCAAAGCTCATGTCAAACCTGTTGTGCCAATCCGTTTACGCTGAACATGTCATCAACGCCGAGCTCGTGTTCGGCCAACAATGGTTCGGCAACCGCTACACCAGCCGGAGGCACAGGACCATTCAGTTATACATGGAATACAACTCCTGTGCAGACAGGGCAAACGGCCACCAATTTACCGCCGGGTCAGTACATCGTCACAGTTCTTGATTCGGCCGGATGTTCGGCCAGCGATACTGCTGTTGTAAATGGAATAGGTTCTTTAAACATTACACCATCACAGGTAAATGTCGGGTGTTATGGTGCTTCAACGGGCTCGGCACTGGCCCTGCCCAATGGTGGCAATGCCCCGTACACGTATGTCTGGACGACACCTAACGGCAACGACAGTATAGCAACCAACTTAGCCGCAGGATTGTACACAGTAACAATAAGTGATTTATACGGTTGTGATACGAGCTATGTATTTAACATTACCGAACCACCATTGGTTCCGCTTGTAGCAACGCTAACCGGAACTGCGTCACTTTGCATTGGCGGTCAGGTATCTTTAACCGCAGGAGCCAGCGGCGGAAATGGCGGGCCTTATACTTACACCTGGCTCAATGCAACCGGAACAGGTACATCAGCCACTGATACACCAACCTCAACAACAACATACAGCGTTGTCATTTCTGATACCTGTAATACGCCGCAAGACACGGCAACATGGACAGTTATTGTTAATCCGCTTCCGGTGATTACAGTTACAGGAACCCCGCTGCAAGGTTGTCCCACATTATGCACAGACCTGACCGTTACTTCAGTTCCTGCGGCAGTAACCTCTGCATGGACATTTGGTGATAACTCAACAGGTACCGGCAGTACGGTTAATCACTGCTATTCGCAAACCGGAAGCTATGATATATCTGTCGGTGTGCAGGATGTAAATGGCTGTATAAACTCACTGACTTTGCCGGCTTACATTACAGTTCATCCGGTTCCGGTGGCAGGTATAGGTGTTCTTTCGCCGCAACCGGCTACACTCGAAGAGTCAACCATCTTGTTTGGCGACCTGAGTACCGGAAGCGATTCATGCATCTGGAATATGGGCGACGGCAACTTTGTAACACTCAACAACTGTGGCGATTTTGCTCATACTTATGATGGAATTGGTATTTACACTGTAACTCAGTATGTATATAACCAGTTCGGATGTATGGATTCAACTTCTGTTACCGTTGAAGTAATTCCTCAGTCGATCTTGTACGTCCCGAATACATTTACACCGAATGGTGACGGCAAAAACGATTTCTTTACTGCCTATGGCCAATACATCGAAAACTTCAACATGTTGATTTACGACCGTTGGGGTAATCTGATTTTCACAACAAATGATATGAACATTGGTTGGGATGGACGAGCCAACGGTGGAAAAGACATCGCACAAATTGATACTTATGTTTATGTAATTACCTATAACGAAGCGTATGGAATTTACAGAAAACATAAACTCATCGGACACGTCAATATTATCAAGTAATAGAATTCTGTTAATGAAAAAACGGAGGCTCAGCACTGAGACCTCCGTTTTTTTATTTGATCGGTTTAGGGACAATTAGGCCTGATTTTCCATAAACAAAAAAATACTGCTTCAAACTCCAATATCAGAACACAGTCACTACTTACATTATGTTCAGCAGGTTGCTTCTTCTGATTCAAATTCATTGACAGTACGCTTTTCAACGTCTGTTAATATCTCTCGAATACATTATCAACACAATTAAGGAGTTTTTCGGCTGACCAAACGCCGTGTGAATCAGATCATTCGTTATTGGTTTTCTTGTAACAATCCTTGCTTTTGATGAAAAATCAGGGTAAGTTGGTAAGCAATAATCAGAATTCGCCGGAATCACTCCCACTTAAACATTACGGCATGAAACACACACTACGTTATTTTTTATCGATTGCTGTTCTCATTTCTGCCGTAACACACACTGCGGCACAGCAACCAACCAATACCACAGGATGTCCCGGTGTGCCGGGTGCTTGTGGCTATCCGGCGCAGCAATCGCAGCAGGTGCAGAGTATTGGCGGTCCGGGAAATCCGTCGCCGCAAAACGGTAACGGTTCTCTTGGTCAGATCTACAATTTTTCGAAATGTGGTTTGGGTTTTACACAAGCTTCACAGCGTCTTGGCCGCCGTTTTACCCCACAGGGCATTCCGCAACCGGCCACCTTTGCCATTTCAGGCATTCCGGCTTGCGCTGTAATTGAGCAGGCTTATGTTTGGGCAGAAGGCTCCGGAAACGGAATGGCTCAGAGCGTAACCATTGTCAACCCCAATGCTGTAACTCAAACATTTCCGATGGCCCTGGTTGGCAGCGGTCCTGATAAATGTTGGGGCTACGCAGGTTCACACACCTACCGCGCCAACGTTACAGCAGCAATTACCGGAAACGGAAACTACATTCTGAGCGGAATTCTTACCAA
>CALRTD020000101.1:0-10840 GCA_943371015.1 Synechococcus sp. UW140
TCTTCCCGAACGGAATTTTAACGAATCTTCCAGCAATCCAAAATCATTGGCAGCAATAAAAAAGGAACTACCTTTTTCGGCATACTGACACAAATACCCTACATCAGAAAACGTTGGCGAAAAGGTTGAATTGATGATGATATAATTGCTTTTCGGAATATCATTTTTTCTGAACTGATCGGTAATCGTGTTGCGCACATTATTTACCTCTCCGTCGAAAAGTTCATCGGCATAATCTCTGAAAATCTTACAGCCCCAGGGCTGACGTTCTTCCGCAGTGTAGAAATCCCGCCACGAATACTGACGCTCGGCGTTTCTGCCGGAGAGAATCACCAGCAGCGCCACCGCGAGGCCAAAGAGCAAGAAGAGAAACCAACTGCGTTTCAGCATTGCATTCTAATTTAAACTCCGGTTCAGATCGCGGAACTGTTCTTCGGCACGTTCGTAATCGCCGGCATTTATGGCACGTTCGCCGTACCACACATAATCGTAAACCCGGCTTATATCGCCGAATTTTTTTTGTATCGGATTACCGCTCAATTCGTAGTAGTAATCCATATTTGTTTTTTCGGGTTTCCAGTTCAGCAGTTCGCGGTCGGTGAAATTTTTGAGTGTGCTTAAAAACCAAAGCCGCACCGCATAACGAAAATCACCGCGATCGCGGGCTGCTGCAATTTGGGTTTCGTAGTTGATAGCATGTATATCTACATCCTCAACGCTGGCATCAATTTCATCGTCGCTGCCTTTTGTTTTTCCACTGAAAAGTCTTCCGGCAGATCCGCTTTTAAGTGCGCGGATCAATCCCCAAACCAATAAACCAATGGCAAGCGCCAGCAGCAAATAGTTGAGCGCCTGTGCTCCGCGGGAAATTGTGTCAACGCTCTGGGGTACGTTCGTATTAGGATCAATGTCTTCGTCTTTATCTTCAAACATGGAACGCAGCAAACGATCAAAAAAAGTTTCTTCTTCGAGCCCGCGCTTGCGTTCGTAGCGGTAGTAATCGTCGCTGTAATAACTTTTTTGCGTTTCCGGATCCGGCTCGCGCATCAGTACTTTCGATGTGTCTATGCTGAGACTGTCGGCTGTTTTTGCGGGCAGCAGCAGAGGTGCCGCAACAAACAGCAGCAGCAGAAACAAACGGATGAACCGTTCAGTAACTGAGCTCAACATCTTCATCGGTATTGTTGTTGCCAATTTTATTGAGTTGTTCGGTAATGGTATAGCCGAACTTGAATTCTTTCAGGCTGTAATAATGTAAACCTACTGCAACGCAGAATACGCAGTTAACAAGTGTTCGCGCAAAATCACTTACGATTTGAAATATGGTGTTGATCAGGGTTTGTGTAACCTCATCAAACGAAGTCTGAAGGCCGAACATATCCAGTATTTGCGAGCCGAACGATGAAGTGATTGTAATCAAATACCCAACTGCCATAAGCAAAGCCCACATGCAAAACATAACAGCCCAAGTGCGCCACCATTGTCCCGACATAACGCTTGTTGCAAGGCTGAACGACTCGAACCAGCCCGGGCGTTGTGCATTGTCCGGTGAACCTGTAGTTGAGCCGCGTGCCATGAAAATGGAAAACACAATATGCCAGAACGGATAGCGGAGCAGCATATAACCTACAGCGCCAAAGAAAACAATAAGCCCGGTTACTCCTCCGCTTGATTCGGAGGCCAGCCAAACCAAAATAGCTGTAATGCAAATACCGAGTGCTGCACAAAGCACAAGCAGCAAAATAAACTGAATAAGTGCTGTGCCGGCATCTTTTCGCAGCGAATAGCTTACGTCAGAAACGCTGAAGCGCCCGGATCCTTTTTCGCGGCAAACCTTCAGAAAGTGTGACACTACAAGTGCGGCAAATAATCCGTTAAACAGCGAAGTGCTTTGCGAAAGCAAACTCCGGAATCCAATGTATGACCCGAAATTTTGGAATTCGTAAAACTCTTTTCCGTCGAAAAGATAGTTGATGTAATAAACGTTGAGCGTTGTTGTGGTAAGTACAACCGGACCGATAATCAGCACCAGAACGCCAAGGAATGTACCAAGGTTTTCGCGCAGAATACGTTTGGTATCATTAAAAACACCGCCAAACGAGCGTACCCGTTCCAATCTGAAAGCACCCCGGTTACTGCTCATATCCTGCACGTTTACGGTTGCTGAATCGGCGGATTGTGAGCTCGTTTTCTTCGCGTTCAGTACGGTTGCGGATAGCCAGCGTAATCATAAGACCGGCAAGTCCGTAGCAACAGGCAAAGAAGAAATACGTAAATGCTTCGGCATGCTGCCCGAGCACAAAGTGCATAACAATAGCAAGTGTGGGCAGTAAAAACAGCATTGCAGAAATAGCAAGCAGCAAAATAAAACGCGAATTGCTTTGCAAAATATACAGTTTGGCTGCTGCCAGTCTTCCTGCAGGTTTTTCATTGCCGTGGTCGGTTGAAACACGCCCCAGACGTGATGTTTCGCGACCAAGAATAATTGGCCAGACTATAAAATAGCCAATCATCAGGAACAGAGAAGCTGCAATGATTAGCACACGCAACGCATCGTGCATACCTGTAAACCGTGTGAGGAAGCCTTCAAAAAAAGCAGCCAGAAAAAAGAAGGGAATGAGTCCGAGGCCAATTTTTAATGCTTCGCGGGAAGAGTGTAAAAATGCTTTGCCTCTTGGCCATGCTCCCGGAAACCAAAGCCCGCGACCAAAAGCAAGACCAGCAGCGCCGGAAACTACAATGCAGAAAATTTCTATTGTGCCGTGTATCCAAACCGTAAGCATCGCCTCGCGGTAAAATCCTTCACTGCTCAGGAAATACATAAATGCGCCAAGCATTACACCATTTCTGAACTGTATAAATGCAACGCCGATCCAGCTTAATATTCCGGCAAGAACACACATCAGCGCAACCCGTGCATTGTTCAGCGCTATTTCGAAGAACATCATAAAATGATTCGGCGATTTGTAGATGCCCAGCGGATCACCCTGACTCATATTGTCGAGCGTGCGGTCAACATATTCATCACCCAAGATCAGCCGTACAAAACCTTCATCATGGCTTGCCGAAATAATACCTACCCAAACCGAGAGCCCGAATATCACAAATGTGATAAGCAGATTACTCAGGTTTTTGCGCATCAGCAGCGGAATTTCTTCTGACCAGAAACTCAGCATGCGGCTGCGGCGTTCACGCTTGTTTTTGTATATAAGCAGATAAGCACGGGCAGCAAGGTCGTTCAGGTATTTTTCTGTAGATGAACCCGGATAATAGGTGCGTGCCCATGAAAGATCATCAGTAATACGCACAAATAAGTCTGCCAGCGCATCCGGCTCGTGAGTGTCCTGCTGCTTTTCATCCAGCATTTGCTCAAAACGAAGCCATAGCTGATGGTTTTCCTGAAGAAACCTTATTTCTTTCATACGGGTTATATGCGAAGATAAACAACCTGCTGCATGATTGAAGCAATTCATTTTGTATTTTTAACGCAATGGATATTGCACGGATTACAACCACGCAAAACGTAGTTATTCAGTTTGAAACCGCAAGCATCGGCGAACGCTTTACAGCTCGTCTGCTTGATTTATTTTTTATGGGTGCTTACTGGCTGATAATAATGTGGATTGCTGGTCTTGCAATTGGAATTGAAGAAGGGTTTCAGCCGGTTATTTTACTTCTTGTTTTACCGGTTATGACCTACACGCTATGGACGGAATCTCTTTTTTCGGGACGTTCATTCGGTAAAATGATTATGGGAATAAAAGTGGTGAAGAGCGACGGATCGCCGGCCGGTATTGGCGATTTTGCTATTCGCTGGATTACACGAGTACTTGAATGTGAAGCCGCACTTTTCCCCGGTCTCGCTGCACTTATCAGTATTATCAGCAACCGCGGTCAGCGCATCGGAGATATGGCTGCTGATACCATTGTAATTCGTGTAAATCAGAAAACAAGTTTACGCAGCACAATTCTCAGCTACGTGCATCCCAACTACCGCATCGTGTTTCCGCAGGTCGAACGCTTTAACGATAAAGACATCGGCATTATTCGCGAAATTATGCTGCAATCGTTTGAAACCGGCAACTATGAAATGCTTGCCAGGCTTTCACACAAAGTAAAAGAAGTAATAGGCGTTTATCCGCCACCGCAGCAATTACCCGATCTTCAATTTTTGAATATTGTAATTGCTGATTACACACACCTGCAGCTTGGTGTGCGGAGTGTATAAAAATCACTGCTGATAATTGTGGCCGGGATATCCAATTCTTCCGGAACTTGCAGATCCCGAGCACTCGTCAAAATTTAAATCACAACTAATTTCGTTTTGTCCTCCGATTGAATCGCTGAATAAGCAGGAGGTGTTGATCCTGCAGAATTTCGAGATGCAGGCGTTTGTAGCATGTTTGATGAGTGCATGAGCAGGTATGAGGAGGGCAGGAGAAATAAAATAATCGGGGTTGGCTGCGCTTTGAGTATCGAGTCTGTGGTAAACATTAAAATACAGATTGGGTCCTGAATATGGGCAAACAGCAAAAAACCACTTCCGCATTAACGCAGAAGTGGTTTTAAGAGAATGATTTTTATCTGCAGGCTCACACCTTTATTTCGTCGTCCTGAGCGTTGAAGAAATGGTACTCGAGGAATTGGTACGACGGAACTGATTTCACGCTGATTGGGCGGCGGTAGCGACGCATCCATTTCCAGCGCAGTGAGGTAATCCAGCCTTTAGTAAGAAATGCGGCAATGTAAGGGTGCACACGCAGCGTAACCTTTTTCTCATTTTGTTCGCGGAGAACATAGCGCAGATTATTTTCAATCTGGTCAATGAGCAGAACGCTGGCCTGCACCTGTCCTGAGCCGCCACAGGTGGGGCATTTTTCGGCCGTTTCAATGTTGGTTTCGGGGCGAACGCGCTCGCGGGTAATCTGCACAAGTCCGAATTTGCTCGGAGGCAGAATGGTGTGCTTGGCCCGATCGGCCTTCATCTCATCGCGCAGCTTGGTAAAGAGTGCTTTGCGGTTATTGGGCGAGTGCATGTCGATAAAATCGATCACGATAATTCCGCCCATATCACGCAAACGAAGCTGACGCGCAATTTCTGAAGCAGCTTCCATGTTTACGTCGAGCGCATTGCTCTCCTGGTCGCTGTGCAGTTTCGACCTGTTGCCACTGTTCACGTCAACAACGTGCAGGGCTTCGGTGTGTTCAATAATGAGGTAGGCGCCACTTTTCATGGTCACCGTTTTACCGAAAAGCGCCTTGATCTGGCGGTCGATTCCGAAGTGCTCAAAAATGGGCTGGGGCCCTTTGTGCTGTTTCAGAATTTTTTCCTTGTCAGGCGCAATCGTCTGTAAATACATTTTGATCTCATCGTGCATCTGTCCGTCGTTTACATGAATGGCATTGAACGAATTGTTCAGCATATCACGCAAAATGGCAGATGTACGGTTGATCTCGCCGAGCACGCGCTGCGCAGGCTTGGCTTTGATGAGTTCCTGGAAACAGGTGTTCCATTTTCCCACCAGGTCATTCATATCGGCATCGAGATCGGCTACTCCTTTTCCTTCGGCAACAGTGCGAACGATAACACCGAAATTTTTCGGCTTGATACTCATGATGAGTCTCTTGAGTCGTTCGCGCTCCTCGTTGCTTTTTATTTTCTGTGAAACAGAAACTTTTTCGGAAAAAGGAATCAGCACGATGTAACGTCCTGCAATCGAAAGCTCGGAAGTAATGCGAGGGCCTTTTGTTGAAATAGGCTCTTTTGCAATCTGAATCAGTACATGCTGATCGGGTTGCAATACATCACCAATTTTTCCGTCTTTATTAATCTCCGGTTCGTTCTTAAAATAGGTAAGTGCTGCGTGCTTTTGCCGTCCAGTAACGGTCATCCGCACAAATTTATTCAGCGACATTACCTGCGGACCGAGGTCAAAATAATGCAGGAATGCATCTTTCTCGTAACCAACATCAACGAACGCAGCATTCAAGCCTGGCATCACTTTTCGCACCCGGCCGAGGTAAATGTCGCCCACGGCAAACTGACTGTTGGTTTTCTCACGGTTGAGTTCCACCAGTCGCTTGTCGTTTAAAAGAGCGATCACAACCTCAGAATTGGAGGCATCAATGATCAGTTCGTTTGACACAGATGTTAGCGCGTTAAATAAAGCATTGCCCAGCTCCCAACTTGGGATGGGCTTGCAATCAGATAAACTGTAAGTTGAAGGTAAAATGAAACTCTACAAGTACATATAAAGTTTCAATCACACATGTAGGAAATGCTGATCAGTTAAGATTGTCTAAACCATCTCAAGTTTAGGCTGACATCACTTTCGAAAAGCCTCCCTGCAGTAATGCAGGAAATGTAAATAGGCATTCTCGAAATGAGTCTAGCGAAGAAGTCGAGATTTTAGAGGAACCTTAAAAAACCGCAGCTCCGGGTTGAACCAAAGCTGCGGTTTAAGCGATCAGCTCCTAGCGGTTCTTCTTCTTGTGACGATTTTTTCTGAGGCGCTTCTTGCGCTTGTGGGTGGCCATTTTATGGCGCTTTCTTTTTTTACCGCTGGGCATGTTGTAGTTGTTTAATGAATGAATTACTATTTGGATGAGCGAAGTTTGCGAATGGCATTCTCCACATCATTTTTTACAATCGGATCGTCGGCCTTTGACAAATATGCTTCAAGGTTGGCGATGGTTGAGGCGGTGTCGCCTTCGTGTTCATACAGTTCGGCCAGACTCAGGTGCAAACCGTAAAGATCGGGGCGCAAACGTAAGGCTTTTTGGTACCGGGCTATAGCTTTGCTGTATTGCTCAGAGCGTACTGCAAAATCGCCAAGCACAAGCTGCGCATTAACGTTGGTTGAGTCAGCCTTTTCAACAGCAAGCAACTCCTGAATGCCGGCCATCGGATCTGAAGTGCCTTGTACAATGCTGGCACCCAAACCCACACGGGCATCAAGGTTATTGCCGTCTAAAGCAAGCGCTTCGCGAAAACAGTGCATGGCCGATTCAAACAGGGCACCCAAATACTGAGGTCCTTGTTTTTCGCCCATAAATGCTGCTGCATTCTGGTAGCGCTCTCCGGCCAGTTGCCAGTCAACCGAAGAACCATTGCAGGTTTCGGCTTTGCGCTGGGCAAGAGAAGCAGCCAGAACATATTCGCCAGACTTTACTGCTGAACGAATAGCCGAGTCGAGCAACTGGCGACGGAACACAAAATCAGCTTGTGCACCGGCTTGCTGTTCGAGCCGAGTAATTGTTGCGGCAGCTTCGGGTGTTAAGCGTTTGCGGGCTTCGGCAAGCTGCTTTTCGAGCGGAATGATTTCGCTGTTTTGGGCGGCTTGCGGTTGACCGGCAGGTGCTTTACGCGTTGCGGGAACTGTATTTACAAAACTGAAAAGAACGAAACAGGCTGCTGCCGCGCCGAGTACAATCCATTGATTTGGGCCGAGCTTAGCCATGTGCAGCAGAAAGATAGGTTAAGATGCTTTTACGCTTTTCTTTACCTTCTCGGTAAATGTTTTGGCCGGCTTGAAAGCGGGAACATTATGCGCCGGGATAATTACCGACGTATTTTTTGAAATGTTGCGGCCGGTTTTTTCGGCACGACGCTTCACGATAAAGCTGCCAAAACCACGGAGATATACGTTATCTCCCTTGGCTAATGAGCCTTTTACCACTTTCATGAAGGCTTCAATGGATGCCTGTACGGCTACCTTCTCTACGCCGGTTTTCTCGGCAATCTCTGCAACGATCTCTGCTTTAGTCATTGTATAAACTGTTTACTATCAATTTTTTATCCGGCACCAAAGCCGGGTAATGAGGGCTGCAAATTTACGCATTTCCCCGTAACGCCAAAATTTCCACGTAATTTTAGCACCCGGTTTAACAAACAAAATGGATTTTTCCCGTCAAATAAGGCTTTGGTACACCAAAAATAAACGCGATTTGCCCTGGAGGCATACCCGCGATCCCTACCTTATTTGGCTTTCGGAAGTCATTTTGCAGCAAACCAGAGTAGAGCAGGGGCGAAAATATTACGAAAACTTTGCCGCCGCCTGGCCAAATGTTTCTCTGCTTGCCGCTGCTTCTGAGGAGGATGTTCTTAAGCTGTGGCAAGGACTTGGCTACTATTCCAGAGCCAGAAACCTGCACAAAACCGCCAAAATTATTGCCGAAAACCACAACGGGATTTTTCCGGATACGTATCAGCAACTGCTTTCGTTAAAGGGAATTGGCGAATATACCGCTGCTGCCATTGGTTCGTTTGCATACGATATTGCTGAGCCAGTGGTTGACGGCAACGTTTATCGGGTGCTTGCGCGTATTTTTGGAATTGATACGCCAATTGACAGTACAGCCGGTAAAAAACAGTTTCGCGAATTGGCCGCAGAGCTGCTCGATCGCCGCGATCCGGCCACGCACAATCAGGCAATCATGGAGTTCGGGGCGTTGCAGTGTGTGCCGCGTTCGCCCAACTGTGGCGTTTGTGTGTTTGCCCAAACCTGCGAAGCCCGCCGAACACAACGCATTACCGAACTCCCTGTAAAAGCTAAAAAGACGAAAGTCACCGATCGGTTTTTACACTATTTTGTTTTGCGCACCGGCTCAAAATTTTATGTTCGCCGCCGCAGTGCAGGAGATATCTGGCAAGGACTTTATGATTATCCGCTCATTGAGACCAAAACAGCAGAAGATGATCCGCTAAGGAATGAGGTTTGGAAACTCTGGAGCACTGCCCGCAAAGCAGATATAGTAAATGTGTCGGACGAATTTTTGCATGTGCTCAGTCACCAGCGCCTCCACGCTAAGTTTTATGAAGTGAAATTGAGCAAGCCTTTGCCTGATGAACTGACAGGCAATTTTAAATTGATAGACGAAAAAGAGTTTGATGAGCTGGCAGTTCCTGTTTTGATTTCGCGATACCGTAGTGCCGTAATCAATTATCGTTTGTTCTGATTAGAAGCGTACTTACGTTTTATTTCTCGCGACCTGTAATTGCTATTTAATGGATCGCAGATTACTCATTACTTCATTTTCCTCAAAAAAATATATGTCATCATGGTTATTTTATTCGTGATGATTAGTTGTGTCAGATTTCCCCAACTTTTTAGATTTAATAGGATTTTCAACAGATATAGGTTTAGATTAATTTTAAAATAAAGAAAATGAATGTGTTGAGAAAATGATATTAACATACGTTCAACTGAATATTGGTTGCGACATAATAAATTAAAATAAATAAATGATTATATTTTTCAACAGACGTTCAGAAACAGGAAGTTGGGAGCTAAAATTTTTACGTTTGTTCAAACGTTTAAAATCAAATTGTATGACAAAAGCAAAACTATTTATTGCCGGCATTTTATTGTCGGGAATAGCCTTTACTTCATGCGGAAGAGAAGGTGCCGAAGTGCAGAAAACACCTGCTACAGTTGTGTTTGCCAAAACACCTGAGATGCTGAATTTCGAATCGGCACTGAAAACATGGATGCGCAGCAAACACGAAGCCAGTGTGAGCGGAAAAATCAATGCAGAAACAAAAGTGGCAACTGATAAAGCGGCTAAAGATCTTTTGGTTTCATTAGGTAAGTCAGAAGTTGCCGGTAATGGTGCTCTGAGTACAGATGAGCTTGTGAGAGCAACTATGAAAGAGTACTCAAAGAAATTAACTGAAATGTCTAACCAACAGAAAAATAATTAAGCATTATGAAAAAGCTTCTTCTTGCAGCCACTCTTCTTTTTGGTTTACAGAGCTATGCTCAGAAAACCTATGAAGTGTACAATTTCACCACACAAACGGTACAGCTTGCTGACATTATTACAAGAGCAGGCACTGCTTATCCTGAGTATCACAGCAAACCCTATGGGTTGGTTTCAATTCCGGCAGGTGGTTCATATACTTTGGTAAATACCGCCAGTGTATTTCGCTTTCCTTTCGAGTCGCCGTCAAGCTCACCTTACATCAACAAATGGGAACGTTTGAACAGCGCCGGAGGACCGGGTGTAATTCAGGCCAGCCCTGTTGCGTGGACATTTGGCAACTCACAGGTTTTTAACCGTATGATGTTTTACGTTGGTGCAAGCTACAATGCTATGCCGGCTGTACCGGTAGGCGTAACTACTTTGCCGTCTTGGGTAACAGGAGCAGGCTGGCAGTTGGATTATGATTGTTCTAATCCGGCACCTAACGTTTGGTTTTACACAATTGTAATTTATTGATTCATCGATTTTACCGGAAATCAATAAAAACTTTGCAGTCCCGAAACTTGTTTCGGGACTGTTTTTTTGTAAAACCGGTGTGCTGTTTGCACTGTTTATTGCTTTTCTGTTGGTTTGGTTAAACTAAATTACACTCAATCATTGTTTACACCTGTCAAATAAAAGCAGATATTACTTTAATTGATTTCGCTTGATTTGTCAGAACAGCCTGATTTTGTATGTATTTTTGTAATGTTCTTTGGTGCTGATTTTCAGTAGTGTGAATAGTCAGGTTTGGCAATATCACCTATTGTGTTAATTTTGTTACTTCACCAAATGCGTTAACATTAGTTTAAGCACAAAACATCCGTAAAAACGGTATCTGACACACATCTTAACCAACACGTACACTATGGCTGGCGTAAACAAAGTAATCCTGATCGGTAATTTAGGTAAAGACCCCGAAGTTCGTTATCTCGAAGGAGGCATTGCAGTTGCAAATTTTCCCCTGGCTACCACAGAAACATTTCGCGACAAGAACGGAAACAAGAATGAGCAAACAGAGTGGCATCAGATCGTACTCTGGCGTCGTTTGGCTGAAGTAGCTGAGAAATTTCTCCGCAAAGGCCAGCAAGTTTAT
>CALRTD020000102.1:0-10687 GCA_943371015.1 Synechococcus sp. UW140
TGATTTTCTTACTGAAAATCAATTATTTACAAACGAGAGCGTTCGATTTTTCAAAAACATATTCCTTTTCCTCACATCTTTGTTGCGTTCTATTTAACCAAAGAACATCAAAACTAAATAACCGTGTAGTCACACATTTTCAGCAATTCCGGATACGCCAGCCTTAACGTTTGGAGCGTAAATCAGTCCGATATTGTACAACCCTAACCCTATTCTTTTTTTTCTTGCACACCTGAGGCTGATCACAACAGATCAACCGTTTACAGCTACACTTCCAGTGCTTTGCCCAACATCGGTGCATAGTTTTGGAACTGCGGGCTGTGTTCATCTGCAACTATTCTATTGCAAGGCAATGAATATGTTGGTAATTTCTTAAATTGAAAACGTTTACCCAAACCCGTAATTCTCAAACATCAATAACCATTAAATTATTTTAAAAGATGAATCCTGAATACTATGTTTACCTCTGGCTGATTATCCCGGTTGCAGCCATTATTTTCTGGAAATCGGTACTGCGTTTGTTTTTTGGGATGGTCATTATTCCCGAAGACAGAATTGGATTAGTCACCAAAAAATTCGTGCTGTTTGGTGCTAACAAGGAACTTCCCGATGGGCGCATTGTAGCTGTAAATGGCGAAGCCGGATTTCAGGCACACACCCTTGCTCCGGGTTTATATTTTGCCAAATGGGTTTGGCAGTATGAAATTACCATGCAGCCCTTCATTGTGATTCCACAAGGCAAAATCGGACTTATAGTTGCAAAAGATGGTAAAGAACTGGAAAGCGGAAGCATTCTGGGGCGCAGAGTAGATTGCGACTTATTTCAGGATGCCGGTGCGTTTCTGAACAACGGAGGCCGGAAAGGTCGCCAAACAGTTTACATCACAGCCGGTGTGTATCGTATCAATACATTTCTGTTTGATGTGCAGCTTTCGGACATGACCCACATTCAGGAAAATATGATTGGTATTCTTACCACGCTCGACGGTTTGGCTATTGAACAAGGAAATATTGCCGGCCGGCAAATTGAAGGGCACAACAACTTTCAGGATGCCGATGCTTTTCTTGCGGCTCACGGTAATAAAGGTTTGCAACCACAAGTTATTCAGGCGGGTTCATATTACCTCAACCCCTGGTTTGTGCATGTTGAACAAGTACGCATGACCGAAATTCCGATTGGCTCTGTGGGTGTAGTTATTTCTTACTACGGCAGCGAAGGACAAGATTTAAGCGGTGCTGAATTCCGACACGGAAACATTGTAGGTCGCGGATCAAAAGGTGTTTGGGCTGAGCCGTTCGGGCCGGGCAAATATCCGGTGAACCCGTACATCATGCGTGTTGAAACAGTTCCCACAACCAACCTCGTACTCAACTGGGCCAGTGCCCGTTCAGAGTCGCATCAGTTGGATAAAAACCTGAGTACAATTACTGTGCGCTCGAAAGACGGTTTTACGTTTAATCTTGATGTATCGCAGATTATTCATATTCCGATGACGGAAGCACCAAAAGTAATTGCACGTTTCGGAAGCATGACCAATCTGGTGAGTCAGGTGCTTGAACCTACCATTGGTAACTATTTCCGGAACTCGGCGCAGGATGCAGAAGTAATCGACTTCCTGAAATCGCGAAAAGAACGTCAGGATGCAGCTAAAATGCACATCAGTAAAGTGCTTGAAGAGTACAACGTTCATGCGGTAGATACGCTCATCGGTGATATTGTTCCTCCGGATTCGCTGATGAAAACGCTTACTGATCGTAAACTGGCGCAGGAACAAATGGCTACTTACGAAACACAGCGTAAAGCACAGGAAACCCGTCAGCTGCTCGAAAAAGAAACGGCAATTGCCGAAATGCAGAAAGAAGTGGTAAAGGCCGAACAAGGTGTGATGATCAGTGAACGCATTGCTGATGCTGCGGTAAAGAAATCGACCGGTGAAGCGCAGAGTGTAAAAATTCAGGCTACTGCCGAAGCTGAGCGCAACAAGATTACTGCTGCCGGTGAAGCTGAAAAAGTTCGCGTACTTGCCGAAGCTGAAGCCGAACGCACACGAGTAACCGCAAATGCTGAAGCCGAAAAAATTTCAGTTACCGGTAACGCCGAAGCTGAGAAAATTCTGGCCATTGGTAAATCGTCGGCGGAGTCGTATAAACTTGCCGTTGAAGCGATGGGCGGAAATAACTTTACGCAGTTGAAAGTTACCGAAGCCATTGGTACAAACAACATCAAGATTATACCTGATGTGCTCATCACCGGCAACGGCGACAGCGCCAATGGCCCTATCAGCGGGCTTCTCGGACTCAAGTTGCTTGAAACCATGAACCCGAAACCGGCTGTTACAGCTCCGGCTGCCGACAGCACAACAACACAAGCTCCGGAAAACAACGCGTAATTCCGAAGCTCGCGGAGAAGCAAAACACATAACCCCAAAAGCTTCTCCGCAAACAAAAGCCAAAAAGTCGCTCTAAAATTGGAGCGGCCTTTTGGCTTTTTGTGTACTTTTGCCGAACGATTCGCGGATGTGTCGTAATTGGTAGCCGAGCCAGACTTAGGATCTGGTGCCGCAAGGCGTGTGGGTTCGAGTCCCCCCATCCGCACTGCCCCCGCCTTTTTGCGGGGGATTTTTTTTATACGGGGACGAGAAGTTTATCCCGCACGAAACGAAGTGAAGATGCGGGAAGTCCCCCCATCCGCACTGCCCCCGCCTTCTTGCGGGGGATTTTTTTTATACGGGGACGAGAAGTTTATCACGCACGAAACGAAGTGAAGATGCGGGAAGTCCCCCCATCCGCACTAAAAAAGTGATGAGTGATGAGTGTAAAGTGTAAAACGAAAATAATAACGGCGACCCTTTGGGTCGCCGTTGTTGTTTATATCTGGTAACGATATGGGATTCTCCCACTTTACACTTTACACTTTACACTTTCCACTTTACACTTTTCACTTTTCACTTTTCACTTTCCACTTTTCACTTCATCAAAACAACTTTCTCGGCCATCAACACAATTCCTCCTGCATTCACAATCCGAACAAAATACTGTCCGGTTGCGAATGCATCAAGCTGGATGGTGTAGCGTGTTCCGGCTGATGATGAGGGTAAATTTTGGGTATGTGCTAAACGTCCTTGTGCATCATACATATACAGTACTGCCGCTCCGGTATTTGTTGCTGCTGAAATCGTAAGCTGATCTGCAGCGGGATTGGGGAAGCAGATAAACTGAGCGGATAGATTTGATTCTGTTATGCCCGTGCATTCGCTAACTGATATAATTGTTGAGGCGGTATCGCTGCATCCGCTGGCTGAGTCAACATAAATGTAGCTGATGGAATTTGCGCCGAGTGCTGCATTGCCGGGTGTGAACAATACGCCGTTTACACCGGGGCCCGACCAGAATCCGCCTGCGGGTGAGCCTCCGAAAAGTGTGAGCGGTGCATCATCATCGCACACATTGCTTACCGGAAAGTTAACAGATGCCACGGGCGGTGTTGGTCCGCTCACCACAAATGAATTGGATCCCGAACAACCATTCGTATCTGTAACTGTGCAGGTGTATGTACCGGCTGTAAGATTATTGATTTGCTGCGTTGTATCGCCATTGCTCCAGAGGAATGTATAAGGCCCTGCACCGCCCGATGGTACAGCAAACAGCAATCCATTAGGATTTGTGCAGCTTGTGTTGGCAGCAATTGATGCGAAAACAACAACGTTAGCAGGAGGATTAATTATTGCAATTGATGAATCGCTGCAACCGTTGGCATCTGTAACTATGAGCGTATATGTACCGGGAGCTGCATTACTTACTCCTGAAGTTGTATCGCCGGTTGACCACAAATAGGTGTAGCCGGGAGTTCCGCCGGTTGCTGATCCTTGCAAACTTCCGCTTCCGGAGCAAACCGGACTGGTAGCGGAAATTGCAACTGCCATTGCTGCAGGTTCTGATACAGAAATTGTATCGCTTCGTGAGCAGCCGTTAAAATCTGTTGTGGTTACAAAGTATGTTCCGGCAACCGCAGTAATTGAGTCGTTCGTGCTGTTATCAGACCACATATAAGTATAGCCTGATACACCTCCGCTTGTTGTTGCAGCAATTGTTGCTGATGATCCGTTACACAAAATTTGTCCGGCAGAAAGTGTAGTTACCAACTGTGATGGCTGTCCGAGTGTTTGCGTAAATACGTGTGTACAGCCATTGGCATCGATTATTGTACACGAATATGTGCCGGCTGCCAGGCCTGTAATTTGTGCCACAGTATCACCTGTTGACCAATTAAATGTATAAGGAGGAACACCGCCGCCACCGGGCAAAACAAATATAAGTCCGGTGGCCGAATCATAGCAGGTTGGTTCTGCATAAGATGATACTGCGGTTATTGCCAAAGGTTCAGTTAGTGTAAAAAAAGCAGTATCAGTGCACCCAACATTATCGGTAACCACAACAGAATAGGTTCCGGCTGTAACACCTGTTAAGTCTTGCGTTGTTGCACCATTGCTCCACAAATAGCTGTAAGGTGCTGCTCCTCCGGAAACCGTAAGATCAGCACTTCCATTATTGCCCGCGTTACAGGTTACATTTGTTGAAGCTGTGCTGAGTGATATAGGCGTATTACCAAAAGTTACCTGATCCCAGTAAGCAGTTGCAGCATTGAAGTTATACAGGTGAATTCGGGTTACATTGTTTATCGTGGTAGAACGGAACGGGAAATTGGCTTGCAACAATGTATTATTCACATAAATATCAAACGTACGCGTTGTATAGTTAATGTTTTGCAATTCAATTTTATGCCAGGTGGCTGCGGGCACACTTATCGAAGCGGTTATGTTAGAAACAAAACGAATGGTTCCGGTTGCTCCCTGATAATACGCAAAAACCACACAGTTTGTAGCACTCACAGATACATCGCCAAAAACCATGTAGGCCGTTGCGGCTGAACCAACAGCCGGATTAATATACCAGCTTGCCGAAGATGGAGTTGATGCTGGAATTACTGTTGAAAAACCGGTAAGGTGTGTTGATGATCCACCAACTCCTTCAAGGCTGTAAGTGCCTTGTGCTGCGGTTGTATTCGTTACTGCCGCAGAAGTCATACCTGTACCAAAAGTCCAGGTTGGCGTATAACTTCCACTCTCAAAGCCATCAAAAAATGCTGACGAGCATTGTGCATGCAGTTGATGGCCGACCGCAGCAAGCATCAATAAAAACAGGAGTATGCGTTTTGTCATGGGTTTGGATTTAAGGGTATAGTTACAGAAGGCAATTTAAAAGTAGCGATTTTCAGCATGTGTTGTAATGACAGAATTCACGTAAAAATCAGTTCTTCAGTTCAGCCGTGCATGCACGAATCGGATAAACTGAATAACAGATCATCTGTACCAAACAGTCACATCGAATTACGGCAAAACATTCACCATTTGAAATCTTGAGGAAATCAGTTGTGTACCTGAAAAAATATCGGTGTTGGAGTTATAACTTAGTTACGCAACAAAGTAAAATACCCGGCAAGTTCATAAACACGCTGATCGAAACCAGATGCTCTGAGCACGTAGTAATAAGTGCCTTCGGTTACTTCTGTTCCGGATGTTGTGCGTCCGTCCCAGCCCTGAGCAACTCCTGTGATATGAGAAACCTCAATTCCCCAACGATCATAAATATGCAGATCAAATGTTTCTATTCCTGATGTTACAGCAAGATACAAGTCATTTATACCATCGCCGTTAGGTGTAAATACATTGGGCATTTGTACAAACGAAGCATCACCATTAACCGTAATTACCATTGAAAATAAATCTGTACAACCTGCACTGTTGGTTACCTGAAGTGTTACCGTATAAATTCCGGGAAATGTAAAAGTGAATTGAGGAGAAGAGCTGGTTGATGTATTTCCGTTGCCAAAATCCCAAAGCCATGAAACTGTATTTGCAGCGCTGGCATCTGTAAAATCTACAGACAAAGGGGCTGTGCCTGAAGTAAAATCAGCAGTGAATGAAGCTGTTGCCTGTGTGGAATTTACTGTAATCTGAGCCGTATCGCTGCCGCAAGTATTGAATGCAATTACAGAATAAACACCACCGGCTGTTACACTTATTGATGATGCTGTGCTTCCGGTATTCCAGCTGTAAGTGCTGCCGCCGGTTACTGAAAGTAAAGCCGTATCGCCACTGCAAATTGAAGTATTACCCGAAATAACAGCAGCAGGTAAAACACCGGCAACAACAGATTGTGTAGCAGAAGCAGTTCCGCACGAGTTAGTAGCAGTAACCGAATAAGTACCCGGCGAAGTTGCACTAACGGCTGCCGAAGTTGCTCCCGTACTCCACAAGTAATTGCCGCTTCCGCTTGCCGTAAGCAGAAGCGAATCGCCGGGGCAGAGTGTTTGCGAACCGGAAGGAGTAATGAACACCGACGGAAGCTGCAATGCACTGATTTGCACCTGAGCCGTATCGCTGCCGCAGTTATTGGAAACATTTACAATATATGTTCCGGCTTGTGCAACCCAAATTGAAGTGGTAAGAGCTGCATTACTCCAAACGTAACTGTTTCCGCCTGAAGCCGTAAGCAAAACACTATCGCCCGGACACAAACTTAGCGGCCCGCCAGCCGAAATTTGTGCTGCAGGGGAGGGCTGCTGTGTAATAGTTACAGATGCTGTATCACTGCCGCACATACCAGAAGCTGAAACAGTATAAGTTCCGGTTTGTATAATCCAGATAGAAGATGTAGTTGCGGATGTGCTCCAAACATAACTGCTTCCGCCTGATGCGGTGAGTTGTAAGCTATCGCCGGAACAAATGCTGAGCGGACCTGATGCAGTTATTGCTGCTGCTGCTCCCGGCAAAAACGATACATTTATTTGTGCAGTATCGCTGCCACAAAGGTTTGATGCTGTGACAACATAATTTCCGGGCTGCGTTGCCCATATTGCTGCCGATGTATCCGCATTATTCCAACTGTAAGTATCGCCGCCGGATGCAGTAAGCAACACGCTGTCGCCGGAGCAAATACTGAGCGGCCCTCCTGCGGTAATTTGTGCAGCAGGAAACGGTAGCGCACTCACAACTACCGACTGTGTATCTGTGCCGCATGTATTTGATGCGGCAACAATGTAAGTTCCCGGAACATTAACTGTAATCGACTGCGTAGTAGCTGAAGTACTCCACAAATAACTGCTGCCGCCTGAAGCATTGAGCGTAACACTGTTGTTATTACAAATGGCCAGCGGGCCGGAGGCTGTTATTTGCGCTGCCGGTAAGCTCAGCAGCGTTAGCTGAACTGGTGCAGAAATTGTATCACCGCATCCTGAAACGGCAGAAAATAATAGTGTTACTGAACCTGTTTCGCCAACACCCGGCGTGTATGTTGTACTTAGTGCAGATGAATTGGAAAATGTTCCGCTTCCACCCGACCAAAATACACTGGCAGAAGTTCCGCCTATTGTTGCAGATACATTTATTGGTGATGAATTGCAGTAGCTTCCGCTTCCGCTAACTGAAACAATGCTTAACGGAACGTAAGGAGCCTGACATCCAAAATTTACATACTGCGCTGCCGGAAAACCCGGCCAGCTAAACAGAACCGTTGAACCGTCGTTCTGAGTTGTTGAGCCTCCGTAAGTACCTAATGTATTTACCAAAAGCGATCGGTCATAAACTGCGGTATCGCTGCACATTGTGGGCGTATATCGCATAATCAGTGTTCTGGTATTGGATGGCCCTGATGGCGTTGAACTAACAGTTGCAGAATTATTCGTGTTCGCAAAGTGCCCCTGATAATTTCCTGCATTCTGATAAATTACATACAACGTATCAGAAAGTGTTGCAAACGAATTTGACGACGTACACATATCAGTTGATGTAATCAGCAAAACCTGTGCACCGGCCGGAATCACACCTCCCGGAGGTTCTACAAGATACCCACAGCTTTGAATACTGCTGTTCAGCGTCGCCGTAAGAGTTGCAGTAAGCGAGTTTTGAACTAATCCGAGAAACGAATTGTTAGGCCACGTAACAGATATACCTGAAAGCAAAATGGAGTTAATGCCTACACGAAATCTCACCATTTCGTTTTTGCCCTCACAACTGCAGGCCGGACTTGATGCATTGCTGCATCCACCTCCGGATACACAAGCATCAACAAGAATACTTTCAATTTCAAAACACTTTGCAGGAATGTTTGTTTGTGAGTGCAGTTTAGCTGATAATAGTATCAATAAACCAACGGTAAATGTGATTACCGTACTGCGGCAATAACCTGTAGTTTTCATCTACTGTTTTTTCTAACGAAAGACAGTTGAATCCGGAATGGTTTCGGTCATTTACTTATGCCTCAAGGATATCAAACCGGATGCTGCTGTAAAGTTATGTACAAGTCACATTCACCTGATTACAGCAGTATTACCACGCAGTTAAATCAATCGCGGCACCAATAACATGGTGTTAATTGTACTATTTATATTAAGTACGGTTTCACCGCTGAACGGAAAAAGTTGTTTCAGTTTCTTGCAAACGGCGTTCCTCAATCACAACATCATCAACTCGTGCTCTTTCAGGCCCGCGTTTGCACCAATTGGCAAAATCCTCCAACTGCCCTTCTGTGCCTTGTGCTTCGGCATAGACATTGCCGTCAGGTAAGTTTTTCACAAAGCCGGTAAGACCAATTTCATTGGCTTTTTCAGCCGCTGATTTGCGAAAAAAAACGCCTTGTACTTTTCCTTTTATTAAAAGTGAAATTCGTTGCATTGTAATCAGTCATCAGTTTTGACCTTCGCTGAGCCACTTGGCTTCGGATTTTTGTACGGGCTCTTCAATAAGTAAGAGTGCTTCTTCCGGATCAGCAGCAACTTTCACGAGCTTCCGGTTTGATACACTCAGAAATCCTTCATCAACCATAACATCCAGCTGTTTGAGCAGGTATTCGTAATAGTTGCGTGTGTTAACCAGCACTATTGGCTTTTCGTGCAAGCCAAGTTGTGCCCAGGTAAGTATTTCAAACAGTTCATCGAACGTACCGAAGCCACCGGCCAGCGCAATTACTCCGTCGCATTCTTTTTCCATCAAAGCTTTGCGCTCGTGCATACTTTGTGTGATGCGCATATCTGCAACCTGCTTATGTCCTACTTCTTTTGTATTTAGAAAGTGAGGAATAATGCCGGTTACAACTCCTCCATTATTCAAAACGCTGTTAGCTACAATGCCCATCAGTCCGATACTGCCTCCGCCGTAAACAAGTCTGATACTTTTTTCCGACATCAAACGTCCGAGAGTTACAGCAGCGTCGCGATACGCACTATGCTTACCGGCCGATGCTCCGCAATAGACTAAAATATTCTTCACCATTTTTCTAAAAATCGATCTGGTAATAAAAAAGCGGAAGAAATCCGAGCTGATATTGTTCAACAACAGGATTATCGGTTGGACGAACGGGATTGGGAGAATAAGTGAGTCCAAGGATATTTTTACGATTGAGCACATTTACCAGATCAACACCAATTTCGTGCGTCATTTTACTTGTGTTATACCGCCAGAGAATGCGCAGATCAAGCCGGAAGTATGCTTTGCTGAATTGCAGCGAATTCCGAAGTGAGTCTATCAACACCTCATCGCTTTCTAACCGGGATGCTGCTGTGTCAATAGGTGAATACCACCGCTTTCCGGCCATTGTAATTTTGGTTCCAAGCTGTATGGTTTGGCGTTCGCCCAGCTTCCATTCTTTTGCTCCGAGTGCATTGGCAGCATAACCGGTATTAAAATCCGTATTGCGTTTTATGCCATCGCTTCCTTTATAAGTAGCATCAAATACGGATGCTGTTAGCAGGAAGAAATAACCTTTGGCGAAAAACTTTTCTACTGTTAATTCCACTCCGTAGTTCTGTCCGCTGCCTGTATTCACAAGCGTATCAGGAAAGAACCGACTGAATCCGCTTCCTTGATTAAGTACCGAAAATGATGAACTTCTTTTTTCAACCGGCACATTATAAAGGTTCTGATAATACGCTTCAACCTTCACACGCAAAACCGGTGTGGCTAACCAGTCGTAACCAACAATGGCGTGAACGCTGCGCATAAAATCAATGTCTTTGTTGTGCAGCACATACGGTTTTGTATTGGAGGGCAGATGCGTATAATAAATGTATGCCGGCAAAAGCTGACTGTGCATTCCGGTTCCTGCACTCAGCGTATGGCGGGGCTTGAATGTCCAGCGGACACCTGCCCGCGGCTCAACTGATGTGCTTCCGTTGAGTGTAAAAACTTGTCCGTGAACGCCTGCATTAAACACCAGCAAATCAGTCATGCGGAATTTCCACTGTGCATAAGGCTGAATCAGTAATGCACCACCGCTGTAGTCCTGACGGTTCGTGAAAAAGTACAGCTGTTCATTATAAATACTGTCGGTAAGCGTGTTGCGGAATACCTCATTAAACATACCCGCTTTAAGAACGTGGCGGTTTCCGAATTTTCGTGTCAATGAAAAATTTAGTGTGTAGCGTGCTTCCGTATTTTTATAGCCCATTTTCGGCACAATAGAATCGATGCTGAAATCAGGAGCGCGCCAAACAAGCTCATGCAATGATTTCGAAAGGCGGTAACTTCCTGCAGCCACAACACGAAGCAAGGTATTTTCATTGAGCGGCTTTGTGTAAACCAAACCACTTACGCCCATTGCCGTTGCAAAGTACTGGTCGCGGCTGTCTTCA
>CALRTD020000103.1:0-10675 GCA_943371015.1 Synechococcus sp. UW140
TAATTTATAACGGTAATGTTGATCCGCTTTCCTCAAATGGATTCTGCACATTTGATATAAATCTTGTTTCTGGCGGCACAGCTGTTGGCAATCAAGTAGTCGCCAATAATCAGCAACTGCCCGATGCCAGAGCATGGAGTACCAATCACGGAGAAATGGTATTCTCAACATTCAATCAGGCAGTCAAATGGAACTCCCTTTCCAATCAGGTCAATAGTCCTACACAACAATTACTTGTTACCTCCAACCTGTTTGTGTTGCCTAATTTACCAACACAGTTCAACGGGTTTAATATTCAAATTGGGGCAGGTAATTCCGATCATGATTTCAGTTTTGATTTCTCGACGAACACACCTGTTGGCGCACACCGGGCATACTGGAACGAGCGTTATTCGCCTGTGTTTACCGGGAATTATTTCCCCAACGATCTTGAACCGTCAGATGCTATCCGAAACAATTTCGGAATTGGTTTGCCCTGGCACATGATGCGTAAGGTATATGGCGATATGGATAACGGGGATAATAACTGGAATGCAGCCCGCTACAATTTTTGGTGGAAATCGCCCGGCGATCCTGCTGCCCGAACAAACATGCCAACCCGTGCAGATGCGAACGTGCAATTGAAAGCACTGGTGCTGATTCGGTACAGTAAGAATCCCTATATGCTTACTGAAGTGAACCACTACATTGTAAATGGTGAAGTAGGTGCAAACGGAAACGGTACAGGAGAAGTTCTGACATCAAGACTGAAATTTACTTACGAAGTACAATTAGACACCACAATCAATAACCGTATCTATGCTTCCAATCAGCCTTCTGAACAAGGCTATGTACGGAACATCTTTTTGCTGAAAAAAATACAGGATCTACCTGTGAACTCATGGCAGGGCAACGCCAACATGACTGTACCGGCCGATTCATTGATTCCCACAACACAGTTTGCCTATTCTCGCTTAGTAAATCCTTTCTTTCAGGACACTACACGTACCAATGCCGATGCGTTTGTACTCACCAAAGTAACCGATCAGTTGGGTGGTGAAGTAAGCTACGAGTATTACCCGCTCAATGATTCCCGAACACCGGTTTATGTTCGCAATAAATGGCGTATGGTAAGTATTGATCCGCTGGCGAACATCAATAAAGCGCCATCGGTTGCCTTGCAAATAACACCGCTTGTTAAGGCTAAAATCATTGCATCTGAAACAGACAGTTATTTGCCCAAGCGTTGGGAGTATGATTATGTAAATCCGATCAGTCGTTCTGAGCAAATTCCGCTGCCAAATAATTTTAGAAGTGTAGGCTGGAACATTAGTTTTGGCTTTGAGAAAACCATTTTGTATGAACCGCAGCTTGTAGTAAATGGAGTTAAGGTAAAAACAGAAGTAACGCACTTTACCGATGCGGTCAGTAACGGATTACTGTATGGAAAGGTAAAAATGCAGGAAGTGTTTGATGAACACAACAGGGTCATCAGTCGCAGTGAAACTAACTATGGTGTGAATTTGGCTTTTTACAATGGAATCAATCGCGCCACATCCTATGAGATTATTCCCACAGAAGGGGAATATGATAATTATTATGCAGTAACTCCTACTGTTTATATTTCCAAGTTTGATATTCGGGCAACCTCACACTGGATTCCTTCGCTCGAAGGACATAAGGGCACATTAATTCCGACAATTTATCTGCATAGTTATTTTGTGCGCCCACTTAAAACTATAAGCACAGAATTTGATTATACCGTAAGCAATCCGATTTATAACATCATTGCCGTACTAACGCAACCCAACACAACAGGGCACAGCAGTAATCTGAGAACGGCCAATCCTAACAACCAGAATACCTGTGCGGTTTCGGTGGTTAGAAGTACAAGCGTGAGTACAATTACCGAATATGAATATTGGGATGCCGATAGTTTTGGCGGTACTCAAAGTAATGGATATAGACTGCTGCTTGATTTTGGAGGAGCACAAAGGAAGCAACTGCAATTTGAGCCTTCGTGGACGCTGTATCGATCAAAATCGTATTCGCCACAACACCCTGATGCGTGGAGTACGAAGGAGGAGTTCAGGTATTACGACATTAAGAACCAGTATGGTGAGGCTACCTATGATTTTGATGCGTTGTATAAAACAAACTTATTAAAGATCAGAAATCTTGGCTACGAATCCCGTGTTGTAACCAAAGCTTCTGGCCAGCCAGCTATTACAAGATCGGGCTATTCTTTTTACGATTATCGCTGGAATCAAAACCCGGATGAAGTTCTTGATATTATAATTGATACAATTACAGGTTCTCCCTGCGCCGGAAATCCCCCGCCGCCAGCTCCGCAAGATTCATGCGTTAAATATATTGGACAGTCACCTCCACCGGGTATGGTACTGACTGAAATAAACGGGCAATATTATTATTGTCCGGGCGAGGAAATTCCCAATCCAAACCGTATTACCAATCCAACACCAAATGATCCGCCACCACCTATTCCGAATCAGGGTTTTTTTCTTGCAGGTAAACTATACTTCCGTGCGCAGTGGGCACAGGTAGATACGATACCGCAGTACACCGATCTGAATATTGATCCAACTGATGCTAAGATTCTGCGGTTTGAGCCTGTTGTTGTAGGGCAAACTACGCAGTATATGCCCAAATTCCCTTTTTTGGTACTTGAAACGTATCGTGTTACAAAGCGCAATGAGTTGGGATTGGTGAAGGAGGAGCGGGATGAAAGTGGTGTTGTTACGAAGTATTGGTATCGTTCTGTTCAAACTATTTGGCATGTTGATGTTGCTCCCAATGGGTGGTGCAATAGTTATTTGTCGAGGGTGTTTATGGCGAGAGGGTTACCTTTTGCAATGACTGTTGGTTTTGGTAGGATTGATTCAATACGCACTGATGTAAAATACTATATCAACTTGAGTATTGATTCACTTCTACAGCCCAATAATTCTGTTCTACATTATGAGTTCGATAATTTCGGGAGACTAAGTAGAGAAATATATAACGGTAAACTCCGAGGTGAATACAACTATAAATATTATAATAATAGTTTACAATCATCATTCACTCAACGTTCAAGTATGAATTTTGTTGATGCATATATGTTGCTCGATCAGAATAGTACTGTAGCAGAGCACCGTCGCTCGTATCTCGATCCAATAGGCAGAAACTACGACCTAATTAGTCAGATTTCGCCAAACTACCAGACAAATGCGCTTGACTCTGTGACAATTCATAAAGGTCAGACCGATTATGACAACTGGAATCGGGTGGTAAAGAAGTATAAGCCATTTAAAGAAACCAATAACAGCCAGCCTGTAGCCTTTAACCCACGTTTCAATTCTGAGAATACAAATTGGTCACAATTGGCGGAGCAGATTCAATTTGAGTCTAATTCCAGAGGACGAGTTCTTAAAGCTGCTAAGTGTGGTGAGAGCCTCATTGGATCACATACTGTTAATACCTCTTATCAATTTATCACGGGTCAACGATTAATTAATGAATTAAACCTTACCGCTTCAGAAATTACGGATTATATGTCTGCCGGTTCACCAACTACCTATCGGTTTCGTAAAGAAATCATCAAAGACGAAGATGGGAAAGTTATCATTGTTTATTCTAACCTACTTAACCAAGTAATAGCCAGAAAAGCGTACATCTCAGCCAACCAAAGTTCAATTACTTTGTATGTATTTGACAGCAAAGGGATGTTGATAAAAACAATTAATCCCATCAAGGAGGTAACCAGATACAGTTACAATCTTCTTGGATTCAACTACTGCAAAATTTCCCCCAATAGCGGTACTACCAAGTATATGTACAACAAAAAAGGTCAGGTTGTAATTGAACAAGATGCAAACGGAGCGGCAGGAACAGATAATAACAGCATTCCCTACTACCGGCTATATACTTACGATGTATATGGCAGATTACTTAAAATAGAAAAGGCAGATATTGCTGGACAATACGGTGCACTTTATTATTCCAACATCAACGATAATACGGGAACACTTATTTTTTCTTACGCTACTTCTTGCGATTTTGCATTCAATTACTTGCGCTATCTGCCAAACAGCCAGCCCCAACCCATAGACCCTTATTCTCTAATTATTCCTACACGAATGGAAAAAGAGTTTGGGTATGATTTTGCAGTTAGTAGTTCGTTTGCAGTTTTAATTAATAACACATTGCATGCAAATTTACAGGCAGTTAGAAATACTGCACCACAAACAAATATGCACAAAAGACTTAGTTATGATATTAGCTACGATAAAAATGGTTCTCCGGTTCAATATCACTTATATTCATATACTGATGAAGGTCAAATTGCTTATGAAATGATGCAGTTTAATGAGAGTGGAATTAGTATTGCTAATAGAGGAATCTGTGGTTTGCTTCGTTATCTGAATTATAATCTTCGAGGCTCAATTAAATCTAAGACAGTAGATGCTAATGCAGATGGCTCAAATGAATTGAGTTATTTATATACTTATGACGGTTGGAACCGAGTAAAAGAGATTTCGATGAATGGGTTTAAACTTGTCGATTACAAATACGACGATGCTCTGAACCTTGTTTCGCAGATAAGGTATTTCGACAAGGCTGTTTCATGCAGTACAGTAGTAGCAGTTGATACATTGATATACAGTTATGACAACCGCAATCGATTGGTGAGTTTTAAGAGTCATCTCTTTGAGGAATCGTTATACTATGACGCAGCGCATCCTCAAACGAATGATACTTCATATACTGTTCAATCAGATCAAAATTGGAATGGTTTAATTAATGCGTCAAAATCTGTTTATAAAACTGATCGAGTAACTAATAATCCGGGTGGGTTCGATGGAGCTACTATATATGGTTATAAGTATGATGGTATAAAGCGGCTTATACATGCCGATGCCAGCATTATGGATGTGCTGACTGGTAATTCGGCTATACCTACTCCTAAAAGACTTTATGGAGACGAAAGTTTGACTTATGATGAAGCAGGTAACATACTGAATATAAAACGAGGTGCGTATTATAATCCAAACGTTTCTAATCCTGCAAATTGGGTAACCAATTGGGATTATGTTTATCAGATAAATACAAGTAAGTTGTTACGAATAGATAGTAATACTGCTGCTATTCGAAACTACTCTTACGATGCTAATGGCAGTGTTCGAAGTGATTCATACCGGAATATGGCTATATCACATATAGACAGGGCAAATCTTATCAGTGAAGTAACAGTCAATGGAGAAACATTAAAAAATCTTTATTCAGTAATCGATCAACGTATTCTGAAAGAAAATTTGAATACCGGAGAGAAGACGTTTTACTGGCAATCATCATTAGGTGAAATGGTAGGAGTACTAAATCAATTAAATAATAACTGGCAATTGGGTACTTGGGAATTTAATGCAGGAATTGCTAAGTTGTCAGGAGGAGACTTACACTATCAAATAAAAGATCACTTAGGAAATAACCGAGTAGTATATACATCAGACGTTAACTGTCTTACAGGAGCAGTCACATATAGTCTTGATAATATTATTGATTACTATGCTTTTGGCAAAACCTTACGCGAGTATGTTAATCAAAGAGAAAGATTCCAATATAATGGTAAAGAGCGAGATCAGGAGACCTCGTTAGATTATTTTGGAGCTCGTTACTATGATGCCAATGTTGGCAGATTTTTAAGTGTAGATCCACAAGAAGCAAAATATGCAAGTCAAAGCACGTATGTTTTTGCAGCAAATAATCCGGTTTGCTTGATAGATTTTAATGGCGAAGGTGTAAACCCAGATGGTTCTTATACTGTCGAAGCTGGCGACAATCCGTCAACTATTGCAAGGAAAAATAATGTTAGTCTTGAGCAATTAGCTTTAGATAATCCTCATATATTTAAGAACTATGATCCCAATAATGCAAATTATTGGAAATGGGAAAATCGTGCAAACTGGCATATAAATGCTGGAATGAATTTAAATATTAATCTACCAGTATATAGAATATCGATTGCAACACCTACAATTTATGCTAATGCTGCACTTGCGTTGTCTGTTCATCCTGAATGGTCAATTTTAACTTACAATGGGGCAGGAAATCCCTTAACAAATGATAATAGGAAAGCATCGGGATGCGGTGCCAGAAATGGTTGTTCTTCTACTACAAATGGTATTTTTCAGTGCGAAGAATTTCCACCTGCATCCACAAAGGAGGGGGGGAGACCTGCATTTATTTGTTGTGTACCAGCGGGAGAGCAATATATACAAGGTTCACAATTAGGAGGAATGTATGTAAGTAATAAAATGGTAGAGGGGTCAAAATTTAGAGTTGTATTAGATGTTGTTAAGCCAGTACCAATGCCAGAACTTAAGCCAGTTCCGAATCCTTCAAATAAACCTAAGCCGGTGCCTGTTGTTCCAACACCTCAGACTTATTTACCCCCATCTCCACCTCCTATAAATTGGAACAATCCTTCATGGGGATCAACTAAAGGTCAAGTTATTTTTGCAACTGTAATTATTGGTGGCGCAATAATAATAATAGTAACCGATGGTGGGGCACTTCTTGCACTTTAGTACATTTGTATATGACATCAAACATCATAAGATATTTATTAGTCTTTGCATTATTTGTTCAATGTGGAGAAACAATTCAACATAATAATCATAGCAATATGAAATTCACAAAATGGGATATTCTGAATACTTTGGATTCTGCAACTCATCCTAATCCTTATCGAAATTTTTTTAATCCAAGTCATCCACAATTCTATATGTCAGCAAGTAAAGTTCATTTATTTGCAGATGATTTTAATTGGGCTATAGTTTTTGAAGTTTCAGGTTATAATTCAGGAGGTTATTGTGTTGAAACCGACCTAATATATTTTGGAAATTGCATAGCAAATATTGAACACTATAGCCCATTAAACTTAGAAGTTAATACTTATCCAATTTATCTGATCACACCTGATGAATTGAATAAATTTATTGATGATGATGAATTGGTTAAAAGCATAGATTCGATAAAAGTTCGAGATCAATTAATTAATACATCTTTTACGACTAAAGACTATTCAGATTCTGAGATTAATATTTTAGATTTTAAGACTGACACATCGAGATTTCATGTTGCCTATTTTATTCGATTACTAAACTTAAAGTATGAGAAATTATTCTCAGCAAGTCGGGAGGAAATTTATTATCACTTACCTGATAACTTGCCACACATTTTGACATTAAATGAATGGCACCATGAAACTTACTTAAATTATAATGGTGTCTTAACTGGTACTCCACCAAGTAAACAAGAATCGTATAATTTAATGGCAGATATATTAATTAATAAATCCGTAAAGTCCTTTATTTCAACTTCAAAACCAAATACCAATTGGCGAAACTGGGACAATGGAAAATGGTGAAAGTGATTGAAGTCTTTCCCCAAAATCTATACTTTCATAAATACAATCTTGAGGAGTGTGTTTAGAAGCCTGAATCTCCAGTGATATGATATTGTCAAAGGGTATTTTGTAGATTATAAAGAAATTACTCTCAATTCATTTAGGAAGAAGTTCGATAATTGTCCACTTACCTTCAGGCTTTGCTTTGTTTGGTAAAGGATGAAGTGCTGTATTTTGATGAGGATTGTTTTGTGCCGGTAAATGCAAACCGTAAGCCCCGTAAAACTCAGCAGGGCAACCAAACGGCTGTTCAGGCTTCAGTTTACCCAAACCCGGCTACAACGCAGCTAACGGTAAATTGTGCAAGCCCTGACTGGATACCGGTGCAATTAGTGATCCGCGATATTGCAGGGCGGGTGGTGCTTACACAGCAGCTAAATCCTGCTGCTAATCAATACGTTGTAAACATAGAAGCTCTCGCGCAGGGTGGTACTAATACACTATCTCTTAATGCAGGTGATACAAACCTACTTAATCAGTTGGTCGTTATTGGTAAATAAAAAATCCCCGATTGACGATATCCTGTCAATCGGGGATTTAGCTGATTATAAAGATATTACGCTCAAATCCTTTAGAAAATAGTTCGATAATTGTCCGGTAAGGGCTACAAAGAATTCAAAGCCGCTTTTAGCGGCTTTGTTCGTTTCTGGCCAGACGAGAAGTTTATCCCGCCTTTTCGGCGGGAAGTCTGGCCCTCGCTACAAAGTCAAGAGTCGCTTTTCGCGACTCTTTTTTATTTTACGGCCAGACGAGAAGTTTATCCACGCACGCAGCTGCGTGGAAGTCTGGTTTCGTTACTAATAAAATCAAGCCTTTCGGAAGAAATCTTGAAAGGCTTTTTTCATTTGGTACAACAGAGGTACAATCTATAGGCTTAATGAACATTATTCAGGCTACGAATCGCTATAATTCTTGCCGTGCAAAGCTTTAGGGTCAGTCAAAGTTATCAACAAAACTGTTTTACTGTAAGTTCAGTATTACGAAGAAAATTGTTTTGTTCTAGGTGTTTAGTATTATAAATGTGCGGCCCTTTGCCGATCAGAAATTCAGCCTGCATTAGTTTGCTGCGACAGCCGACTTTTGCTTTTTCGCGAGGCGCAAGCTAATTGTGGAAATGTGTGTTTGCTGGCAAAGTCACAGCTTCGAGGAGTTTATCGCGCAGGCGGAGTTGCAGGCGGCTAAAGGCCACTTTATTCTTTTCGCCGTAAAGCAAAAACTCCAGTTCGCGCTCGGCAGGCGTATTTCCGGCACAAAGCAGTTGAAAGAGTTTTCGGCTTTTGCTCTCAAACTTCTCACCGCGACTGTCGAATGCAGTGAGGTAGTTTTGGCAGAGTTGCTGCTCGGCGGGGCTGAGTGCGGCTACTAATGTGTGCAGGGCATAAAGTGCGCTCATGGCTTTTCAGGTTTTGTATTTTCTGAATGCCCCTGTTGTAAATATCTGTCGCGCTGCGTGTGTTGTCAAATTCAGCAAGGCGAAATGCATCTATATTTTTGATATATAGTAACTTGCGGACTTCTCAAAAATGCCCGGCACACACGTTCAATATTAAAAATATTTACACTCTAGTACGGCGCATTTCCCCGGAATTGATGATGTGGATATTTCCGCTTGAATAGGCTCAATTACATGTTACAGTTTACTTATATTTGAACATATGAATATTTCGCTCACCAAAACGCAGAAGATACTGATTGAAAGCTCAGGAGACATTGCCCGGACATGCGGCAAATATTGCTGCGCGAGAACAGGCTCAGTCGCCAGCGTGAGCATTTGTGGACAATTGGCCTGGACGAAGAGTTTAAGATGCTTTATGTAGAGCTGATCGCCTTCGGCATACCGGCCAAAGACAAGGTGCAGCCGATGGAAATTTATCGCCTCCCGCTGCAAAAAGACGCGAAGTATCTCTGCATCTGCCACAACCGTAAAACGGCTGATATGAGTGCCAAGCCCGATGACAAGGCTTTAACCGACCGAATGATTCAGGTGGGGAATATTGTGGGGATTACGGTTTTCGATCATATTATTATTAATGCGAAAACGGAGGATTATCTGAGTTATCAGGATGTGGGGTTGATGGATGAGCTGCGGAAGAGTACGGCTTGGGTGCCTAAGTTTGAGATGGTGAAGAAGATTAAAAAGATGGCTGCGGAGGAAGCTGAAAGGAAAAAGGCGGTTGAAATAGCAAAGCGATTAAAAAAACGAAATGTTGAGTTAGATGTTATTGTTGCTGCTACTGGTTTGACTTTGGACGAGATTGAGAAACTATAAGAAGATCTACATAATTTATTTATAAACAGGTAGGAAAAATTACTACCTATCGAAACAATGCTTGCCGGGTTCGTGGCCGAAGTGAAGATTTTAATAAAGGAAATCTAGCCATATCTTTCATGCTCATTTTTTGTTGAGCGCGGTATTGGGTAATAAGGTTGCGCAGAATCTTGTGGGTGTTCCTTGGTAATGCCCATTTCATGAGGCTCTCATCTGCTGATTCCCTTGTCATTAAACTGACTGGGCAGGGCAAGCTTTTGGTTAGTCGTCATCAATTCTAGATTGGATGCTAAATACAAAAGAGCCTGAAAGGATACCTTGCATTTGGTTTTCAAGTCAGTCAGAGTTTGAAGAGTTATGACTGCTTTGAAATGAGAAGTGATATCTTTTGCAGGCAATAGAAACTTAATTACGAATTGGCTGGTATTTTGACCGGGAACAATCTTAAACTTGGATCTATTTTAAGCATACATCTCAAGGTGTCCGAGTTCATAAGTAAGTGTAATGCGGAGGTGGTCACCAAGTAGTGATTTATGAGTAAACACTACAGGACGCTTGTCTTCAATTAATATGCTTCGGCTATCAATACGCTCTATTTGGAAATCATATGAGGCAACTATAACTCTATTGGATTCCAGTACCTTGGTTAAACCCTCAATCTGTCCATTTCTTATATTCCATTTTTACGTAGGGCTTGGAAAGCCTGTTATGGCTCTGGTTTCCCCGAACTGGGAATTAGAAATATGGGAGTTTGGCTGGCTTTCAGTAAGGCTCCGATTTGCAGCTTGTATAGGTTGATGTTGGTATCTACTACGCCAGTATTTTTAGATCCCTTATCTCGCTTACGGTAGTAGGTCGGAGGGGTAGTTTATCCATTCTGAAAGAAGAAGCTTTCAAGGAAATTCAATATAGATATGATTTGGGAGAAAGTTGCCAACTCAACTTGAGAGATACCTACT
>CALRTD020000104.1:0-10523 GCA_943371015.1 Synechococcus sp. UW140
AGCCTGTAAATATTCGTATCAAACGTACCGGCTATTTTGATACAACTATTGCAGTAACTCCATCTTCCAATTTAACAGCAGATATTGCCCTTCGCCGTATTCCGCCAGCCGAACCAATCGTTTACATACCGCAAAACAAAGCTGATTCAATTTCAGCATTTGCAGCAAATCAGGCTACTGACTCAACTTCCGCTGAGTTTAAACGAATGCGGTTTGAGTGGGCAAACGGTTTACTGAGCCGTGCCCAGCGTATTCAGTTTGTAAACCTGAAAGACGACGTATTTAAAGGCAAATCGCAAATATCGCTTGTGCCTTTTGTATCAACTAATGGATTATTAACCGGAAAAACCAGAAATAAATTTTCGTTTAATATCATTGCAGGATACACCGGCGGAACTGATGTTCTGGAAATAGGTGGTGTTCTCAATGTTGATCGGGGTGATGTAAAAAATGTACAGCTGGCGGGCGCTGCCAATGTTGTCATTGGTAAACTCGATGGTGTTCAGGCTGCTGGAGCATTTAATATTGTAACGCAGAAAGTAAATGGAATGCAGCTGGCCGGCTCTGCAAATTTTGCACTCGACAGTGTAGAAGGCGTACAACTATCAGGCGCTGTAAATATTGTAAATGGTTACTTGCTTGGCGTACAAGGCAGCGGTGCTGTAAATGGTGTAATCGGAAATATGTATGGCGTTCAGGTGGGTGGAACCGGAAATGCCGTTTGGGGCGATATACGAGGCTTTCAGGTAGGCGGCTGGGGAAATTATGCCAAAAACTGCCGGGGAATGCAAATTGCCGGTGGCATGAATTGCGTAATGGATACCGCAACAATTATGCAACTGGCAGGAGGCTTAAACTATGCCAATGTTAACAATGGATTGCAAATTTCCGGTGCAGCAAATATTTGCGAAAACTCCTGCCGCGGAATGCAGATTTCAGGCCTCTACAATTATGCCGGCACATTGAACGGTTCTCAAATCGGAGTTATCAATCGATGCAAAAATTATGAATCGGGGCTTATTGTGGGCTTTATGAGTTTTGTGCAAAACGGAGTACATCAACTCGAAGTTTCAGGCGATGAAAACATATTCCTGTCTGCAGCTTTCAAAACGGGTATTCCCCGCTTCTACAACATTATCAGCGCAGGAAGAAGTTTTAAAAACGATCAGTTTATTTGGAGTCTTGGCTATGGTGCAGGTACTCGCTTTAACCTGAATCAGAAAAAAACTTTTCGTATCAGTATCGATTATTTGATACAGCATGTAAATAATGAAAGCTGGTCGAGCTACAAAAGCAACTGGCATCAGTTAAAACCTATGGCCGAGTGGGCTCCTTCGCCTAAATTCTCTGTCGCTATCGGCCCAACTGTAAACTGGTACATCAACCAGGCAGACAAAACCTGGTTTACTCCTTACATCGGAGATCCGTTTTTTGAGAAAATCAAAAACGGAAACCAGCACAGACTTTGGATAGGCGCATCAGTTGCTGTACGTTTTTTGTAATTTTTGGCGTCGCGTCGTTGCTAAAAGCAGTGTAACGTCGCGATGCATTGCGATGCTGCAGAAGATTAGAATATTAAAAACATTTTTTAAAAGTATAGGGGTAAGTAATTGTTCAGCAGTCATAATACTGAACAAGACTTCAAACTATGAAAACGAATTTCCTCTTCTTCGCATTACTTTTGGGAACAACTGTTTTTGCGCAGCAAGACACCACCAAAACCGAAACTCCTGCTCCCAATAAATCTAAGTCAACAACGATTTTAGGAGTGAATGCGGGAAGTAATCAGTTTGCTATTATTGGTAATATCTCAGATACAACAATAATTAATTCACAAATCTCTGCAATTTTCAATACAGCTGCAGGTCCTGTAGTTGGCACACAAATTACAGGTGTTGTCAATATTGCTTCTGACACGCTCACCGGTGCACAAATTAGTGGTGTTGTGAATACTGCAAAATCAGTGAGCGGCGTACAGGTAGCTGGTGTCGGAAATTTTGTTTCAGCTGATGTAAAAGGAGCACAAATAGCAGGAACCGTAAATATAGCCGCTGGCCATGTTGAAATATTGCAAAGTGCAGGAAGCATTAATTATGCCGGCTCTTTTCGGGGACTGCAAATTGGCGGCACGGGAAATATAGTTACCGGATCGGCATACGGTGTTCAGCTTGGCGGTGCATTTAATTTAGCAGGTAAACAAGCTGACCTTATTCAAATTGGAGGCAGTGTGAATTACGCTTCTGGAATTCGTGGCGCACAAATGGCAGGCTTCCTCAATGTCTCAAACGGTAATTTAAAAGGCGCGCAAATCGCCGGCTTTATGAACTATGCGCATGCTGTAAAAGGAATGCAACTCGGTGTTCTCAATTTTGCAGATAGCGTTGATGGAATTTCGGTTGGTCTGTTCAGCTTTGTGAAACATGGCTATCATAAACTGGAACTATCTGCTAGCGAAAGTAATTTAGTAAATGTTTCATTTCACACCGGAAGTAACCTTTTTCATAACATCATCACCATCGGTGCTAATGAACGCAACAACGATATTTTCTGGAGTTATGGCTACGGTTTTGGCAGCGCAATTAAACTATCCCGACGTTTTGACTTATGCATAGATCTTACCGGCAATCACGTAAGCCGCAATAACTATAACGAACGCGTAAGCGAACATGGCCGCCTTGATCTTATTGCTGATTTCCATCTCACAAAAAAGATTTCTGTTTTTGCCGGACCATCGCTCAACGTGTTTGTGTACGATATACAAGGTGTACAAAGCGAAAATTCGATGGCGGCATTTGTTCCGTATGATTTTTATAATGAAACATTCCGCAATCGCTGGACGGTTCGTTCGTGGGTTGGAGTTAAAGCTGGTTTCCGGTTCTTCTAATCTGTTGATGATTAATTCAAAAAGTAATCATCTCTGTAAATAACAATATCCATGTCTGCTAATCTGCAAAAAACGCTGCTCAGCTTACTACTGGGCGTACTGATGCTTTGTGTATTTGCACTAACATCACTGGCACAAACATCGGTACTCACGCAAACAGTTCGGGGTACAATTGTTGACAAACAGATCCGCACACCGCTGCCGGGCGCTGTTGTTTCAATTACAGATCTCCATCCGGTGAAAGGTACAGCAACAGATACCGAAGGCCGATTCAGATTTCAGCAAATTCCAGTTGGTCGTCATACCCTGAAAGTAGTAATGACTGGATACGAGGAACTGATTTTAAATATTGATGTGAGTTCCGGAAAAGAACTTGTACTTGCTGTTGAAATGACTGAGAAAGTAATTCTTGCCCATGAAGTTGTAATAGAAGCCGTAACCGATAAAGAAAAACCACTCAATGAAATGTCAACAGTAAGTGCGCGTACATTCTCTGTTGAAGAAACACAACGTTTTGCAGCAGCAGTAAATGATCCGGCACGTATGGCCATGTCGTTTGCAGGGGTACAGTCGGCAGGTGATGGCAACAACATCATTGTCATTCGCGGAAATGCACCAAATGGTTTGCTCTGGCGAATGGAAGGTGTTGAAGTTCCGAATCCGAACCACTTCAGCAATGTTGGCACTGCGGGTGGCGGAATTTCGATTCTCAGTGCACAGCTCTTAACCAATTCAGACTTCATGACCGGAGCTTTTGCAGCTGAATATGGCAACGCTCTCTCCGGTGTTTTCGATCTTCGCTTGCGTCCGGGCAACAACGAAAAACGTGAGTTCACATTTCAAGCCGGTGTACTCGGCATTGATGTCGCTGCCGAAGGTCCGTTCTCAAAAAACTACGGCGGCTCCTACCTCATCAACTATCGCTATTCAACACTTAGTTTGCTCAGCAAAGCAGGAATTATTCCTGACGACGGAGGTGTTACCAACTTTCAGGATCTTTCTTTCAACGTTGTACTTCCCGCCGGAAAAGCAGGTACATTCTCCGTTTTTGGCTTCGGCGGATTAAGCAGCCAGAACTATGCAGCTAAACTTGATTCCACAAAATGGGAAGAAGAATGGATGCGTTACGGCTCTAAATTCTTAGCCAATACGGGAGCCGCAGGTATAACGAACCGCATCATTCTCGGCGAGAAATCATACCTGCACTCAGCTGTTGTTTTCTCAGGAACCGGAAATGGTTACAATGAAAGATATGTACTGGATGATTATCAGCAACGCACGACTTACCGTCAACTTTTCAATCAGCAAAAACTTACACTAAGTACAACACTTACGCATAAGTTTAATTCAAAGCACACATTGCGAACAGGCCTAATGCTTAATCGGCTCGGCTATGATTTCAGTAAAAGTTATTATGATGAAGACATTGCCGCTATGCGCACGCAGCTAAGCGATAAAGGCACAACAGGCACTGTGCAAACGTATGCACAATGGCAATACCGGCCACTCCCGAATTTAACGCTTAATACCGGGGCGCATCTGCTCTATCTTCATCTCAACGGGAAAACTTCGGTTGAACCCCGTGCAGGTGCGCGCTGGGAATTTTTACCGCGTCAGACGCTGAGTCTCGGATATGGTTTACACAGTCAGGTATTACCGCTCGGAGCATATTTTGCAGATATTCCAATTGCAGAGAACTCAACCATTACCGAAGAACGTAACAAAGACCTTGGGCTATCCAAAGCACATCATTTGATACTTGGTTACGAACGACCGCTTGGCAAAAATTCGCGCATAAAGGCAGAAATCTATCAGCAATGGCTGTTTGATATTCCGGTTGATGCTGATCCGAACAGCAATTACTCGCTCATCAATCTTATGGGTGGATTTGTAAGTACCGAACTCGTAAATAAAGGCAAAGGAGTTAACAGAGGTATCGAAATAACTGCCGAACGTTTTTTCGTAAACAGGTTTTATTACATGCTTTCTGCCTCGTTTTATGATTCAAAATACAAAGCGTTAGATGGTATTTGGCGCAATACAAGATTTAACGGGAAATACGCATCAACATTTACCATTGGCAAAGAGTATGTTTACGGCAAGGAAAATAAAAAACGCATTTTAGGTATTAATGGGAAAATTGTATGGACAGGAGGTTTCTATGAAACACCTATCAATCTTGAAGAATCAAGAATACAAGGCACCCAGGTTGTATATGAAGATCGTGCATTTGAAAGTAAAATTCCTGATTATTTCAGAGTGGATATTCGGGTAAGTTTACGTCGCGATTTTACGAAATACAGCAGTACCGTTTCTCTCGATATTCAGAACACTACAAATAATAAAAATGTATTTGACCATTATTTTGATGCTCGAAACGGCGAAATTAAAACCGCTTACCAGTCGCCGCTGATTCCGGTACTCAGCTGGAGAGTACAGTTTTAACAGCTACCTGTTTTTGTTTCTGGTCAGGTGTGCAGCGGTGGTTTCTTCGGGAACTGCCGCTGTTGTTTTTCGGAAAAGCAAAAACTGTATTTTCGTAGCAATCAATTCTGAATGAAAAAAGCACTCATCCTTGTTGCCGGAGGCAGCGGAACCCGCATGCAATCTGCTGTTCCCAAGCAGTTCCTGTTACTTGCAGGCAAGCCTGTTCTTGTGCACACGCTCGAACGTTTTGCACAGTTTGATGCAACACTTCAGGTTGTGCTTGTGCTGCCTGCTGCTGAAATTGAGCGCTGGAATGCTATTGCTGCCGAATTCGGTACTGCGGGCTTTGATGTGCAAACAGCAACAGGAGGCGAAACTCGTTTTCTTTCGGTGCAAAATGGTCTTGCGCTGGTCACTGCCGATGTGGTTGGCGTGCACGATGCCGTTCGTCCGCTTGTTGGTATTGAAACTATTGCACGCGCATTCGGAGCAGCAATTGCTTCGGGCAGCGGTGTTCCTGCTGTTGCATTAACTGATTCGATCCGCCGGGTTGAAGATGGCGAAAGCATTGCTGCCAACCGTGAACATTTCAGGCTTATTCAAACACCGCAATGCTTTCAAACCGAACTACTGCGAAAAGCTTATTTGCAATCCTACAGCAGCAGCTTTACTGATGATGCCAGCGTTGCAGAAGCTGCCGGCCAACGGATAACGCTGACAGAAGGAAATTCAGAAAACATTAAGCTGACCTCGCCTGCTGATCTGATTATTGCCGAAGCATTAATCAACATGAATCAGTAAAGCCGTTTTACTGTTGCGGACTGCGAAATTCCGCTCTCTGCATCGACTCCCGAAAGTAAAATTACACCCGGCTTCTTCCCTTTCTCAAAACTCCCGATTTCATTAAAACGCAATGCTGCTGCGCCGTTGGATGTTGCCCATGTCAGCAATTCTGAAACCGGAATTTCAGAAACTTTCTGCGAAATCACTTTCAGTTCGCTGAGCACCGAAAGCTGGTGATTGGAGGCAAGGCTATCGGTACCGATGCAGCAGCGCACATTAGCTCTGTAGAACTGCATAAAATCAGGAAGCGAATTTTCGATGTACAAATTCGCATTTGGGCAAAAACACCAATGCAGATTTGAATGCAGCGACTCCGCCCAGGCAAGATCTTCGGCCGAGGTAAATGTGTTGTGAACGAGAATTAACGGCCGTTTCGAAAGCAAATGCGGAAGCGTGCGGCGGATTGCATTTATACCCGGAGCTTTGTACCAGCTGATATCAATACCCAGAAATTGGAAAAGCTCATTTACTCTTCCGGTTCCGGTTTCAAAAAACTCATTCTCCGCTTTGCTTTCCTGATTGTGAATGCTGAATGGCATGGTTTCATCGGCATCAGCAATTGCACGAAGCAATTCTTCAGAAACCGAATACGGCGCGTGAGGCGTAAGCGACGCCGGTTGCGGGCATTGTGCAAGCAACTGATTTCCGTTGCTCATTACTTTTTCAGCAAGCGCGGGATTCAGTGCCAGCAATTCAATGAATGTATGAATATGCAGTGGTGAGTGTTCCTTTGCCGAAAACGAATCAACAGTATTTGCAATATCACCAACCGCAGAAACACCGTTTGCATACAATTCTTCGCAAGCTAAACGTACCGCCTCTTGAATTTGCTCGGGCGTAAATGTTGCGCGTTTTGGAATAAGTTCTTTGGCAAAGCCAGCAAAACCGGTACGCTCAGTTATTGCGCCGCGCAAATGCGAAAGTTCGAGGTGACAATGTGCATTTACAAAGCCCGGACAAAGCAAACCCTCGTGCATTTCGGTTTGCTCAGGAATTGATGCCGCAACTTGGGGATCAAGCAAATCGGCAATAGTTCCGTCACGGTGCAAAACCAGAATACCGTTTTCTACAAAACCGGTGTGCGATGAAAAAACTAGCGGAGCCTGGAGATAACGCATAAATCGTATTGAGGTACGAAGGTAGAGAAGTTTCTGTGATTGGTTTTTTAGGGGATGTAAAAGGGTTTGATAATTTGAAACATGTGGCGGAATGATCCCCTAGCCCGGATTGTAGTGGAAACAGAGCAGCAGCAAAATAAATTAGCTCAAACCTCCGAGGTTTTTTGTTCAAACCTTCGAGGTCTCTAAGATCAAAAAAGGCACTCAGATAGAATCAGATCAGTTCAACACAATGCAACAAACACGGGGGATTGACCGTTATAAGAGAAACCCCGGTTAGAATACGGTTGAACTGATCTGAATAGAATTTAGCAGAATTTGTTACCCGGCTTGTTACTCCTAATCGGGGGAAACTTTAAACAACAAGCCAAATGAGTGTAAAAATTAGAGAAAAGAAACTGAAAGACGGGCGTATATCCCTTTATCTGGATATATACCACCAGAGCGGAAAACGCAGTTACGAAACCCTGTATCTCTACCTGTCCGGTAAACGGTCAAACCCGCAGGATAAGGAAATCCGCGAACAAGCCGAACGGATGCGGTTGGCAAGTGAATTGCGTCAATTGAACGGCGAAGAAAACCCGCTTGTACAGAAACAAAAATCCGCCGTCTGCTTCTATGAAGTATTAGAACGCAGTATCGCCCGGCGGAAGGTGAACAGCCACCTTAAAGCAATAAAACGGCAGCTACGTGAATTTACCAAATCAGACAGCCTGCCGATTGGTTCAATTGACCGCAATTTTATCCTGTCCTTTCAGGAATATCTTTTGCAGACCGTCAAAAACAGTACAAACACCGCAGCCGATAAACTCAAGAAACTTCACACCCAATTAGAGGAAGCCAAAGAGGAAGGTTTAATACCGTTCAATCCGTTTAATAATATACCGTCTCATTTGCGGGTGAAATATAAAGAGCCACCAATTGACCCGCTCACCACCGAGGAAATCCGGTTGCTGATGCAGAACACAGAAGGTATTCCGGCGCAAATTTATCAATGCTTTTTTGTGTCACTCTTTACCGGCTTACGTTGGTCGGACGCATCCGAATTGAAGAAAAGCAGAATACAAACAGTTTTGATAGAAGGAAAACGCCGGAAAGTATTTGCAATCACGGTAAAGAAATCAGACAAACCAACCTATCTGCCGTTATCCAGAGAGGCCATACATTATCTGGCAGAACGGCGAAACGATGAACGCCGGGAAATCAATACCAAACGGCTTAAAGGAATCAAAGCAGCAGAAACGCCCTATGTATTTCCCCGGTTGATGCAAACCAGTAAAGCATCCGGTTACGTCTATATGCGGCATCATTTGACTATTTGGGCTGAACGTTTGGGGATGAAAGGACGGTTAAAGTATCACCTTTCCCGGCATAGTTTCGCAACAATGATTCTGCCATTGGTAAATGATATTCGCGTAGTGCAAAAACTGTTAGGACACTCTGATATTGCCACTACACAGCGATATGCGCACGTTTTGGATAACTACAAAGCAAATGCAGTCGATAAAATTTCTGCACACAACTTTTTGAACAGGTAAATTTAGTTTCATTGCCCGGCTGCACAGATGCAGCCGGGCTTTTTGTACACTGATATGAAGAACCCGAACCCGTCTGAAAATTTGCGCTCCCGGTATCTCCGGTTTATGGTTTACAGGTGCATTACCCGCTCCGCTCTTTGTCCTGATGAACAGGAGGAAATTGCCAAATATTACTATCAGTTCCGGGAACAGTTGCACCAGTATGAAAACAATAGATACACAGGCACAGCCCTTGACATTTTCCGCGAAGGGCAACGGCTGAATGTATCGCCGCAACAGGTCTTTGAACAGATGGAACGCTGGCGCAAACGTTGCCTGAATGAGTTACGCGATACCGGTTCGTTAGAAGATTGGGCGGCTGCACCGGATGAACTGACAGGCGAAACAGACCGGGTAAAAGTGAAACTAATCAGGCGTTATTACAGCTGTTTAGATGTGCTGATTGTGCTTGCAGATGTGTTGTTAACTCGGTTTCCGGTATCTGCCGAAGCAATCCATATCCGTAAGGCAATCAATGAAACAACTGATTTACCCGCTCCAGAACCAGAGCCGGAACAAGGGGGCAAAATAACCGCTATTGTAACGGAGTTTCCAGAGGAAATGAATATCCGTGAAGCTGCGTTGTATCTGAAATCTACTGTTGATACCTTGTACCAAATGACTTCGCAGCGACAAATTCCACATTACAAACGCGGGCGGCGACTGATCTTTATTCAAAGTGAACTGAAACGGTGGCGGCTGTCTAAGGTGTTTACTAATGCTGAATTAGATACGGTTGCGGCGAATCATTTGTTTTTTGATGCTGCTTTGCCGGGTAAGCGAAGGAGAAAAGCGGGGTGAGTTTTTTAGTACAGTTATTTTATAAATAGAATTTGCAAGGATTCAAGATCAAATAAATGGTAGTTGTGATTGCCTTTCAAACTGAAGGCTTTACCAACTGAGAACAAATTTAAAACTGATGGACTTCGGTTGTGATTGCCTTTCAAACTGAGAGCATTCCCAACTACTTCAACATCGAAAAGTGGTTAAAGTCAGTTGTGATTGCCTTTCAAACTGAGAGCATTCCCAACTCTGTTCCTTATGGGCATACGAGTAAGTATGTTGTGATTGCCTTTCAAACTGAGGGCATTCCCAACTGTATATCTTCAAAGATTACAGCGCTGTACGTTGTGATTGCCTTTCAAACTGAGGGCTTTCCCAACGTTGCTCAAAAAACGCAAGGCTATACATTGTTGTGATTACCTTTCAAACTGAGGGCTTTCCCAACCCGCGAGCCAAATTATGGCCGCTGTGCAATGTTGTGATTGCCTTTCAAATTGAGAGCATTCCCAACCGTTTCGGACGGGTAACAAGGTTACGCCGGGTTGTGATTGCCTTTCAAATTGAGAGCATTCCCAACGCGCTGCTGGCACTGATCGACGGAAAAAGCGTTGTGATTGCCTTTCAAACTGAGAGCATTCCCAACTCCGAACGGTAAGCGGCTTGCGGACGTTTCGTTGTGATTGCCTTTCAAACTGAGAGCATTCCCAACCGAGTGGTTTCGGGTTCCAGAACACGAATTGTTGTGATTGCCTTTCAAACTGAGAGCATTCCCAACTCAACACCGATTCATATACACGGAGTAAGTGTTGTGATTGCCTTTCAAACTGAGAGCATTCCCAACAGCTGAGAAATTTGGTGTTGTAAAACCTAAGTTGTGATTGCCTTTCAAAC
>CALRTD020000105.1:0-10407 GCA_943371015.1 Synechococcus sp. UW140
ATACAGATTTATTTGTAATGTAATTCTATTTTTGATTTTTTCAACTACTGCAGAGTCTGCATTTATTTTCGCATTTATCAGATGAGACCATAAGCATATGAACAGTACACATATCCATTTCATACTTTCTGATTTTAGTATTACTTAAAAATAATAAATTAGCCGAAGTTAATTTGTAACTCCGGCTATAACATTAGTTTTCCCAATCTATTTCTTTATCCCAGTATGTACTTCGATTGTTAAGATAGAAAGTACCTTTTGCAAGTTTATTTTTTGTCTTGTAGCGTTGGGGGCCCTTGTAAATTAATTTAATAATAAATTGATAATCAAGTTAGTAAAGCCGCAAATTGATTGCCCGGCCTGTTTGCAGGAAATTCCGTACCTTAGAATTCCCAAGCCATTACATTGAGATGTTTTCACGACTACTGAGCGTTGTGCTGTTGTTTTTTTGTGCGTTTGTGCTCAATGCACAGCAGCAGTACCGCATTACGGGTAAGGTTTACGATAAGCAAACCAACCAGCCCATGCCTTTTGTAAGTGTTTATCTGGTAGGTACCAATATCGGTTCTGTGTCGGATGTAGAAGGCAATTTTAAAATTACATCATCAAAACTTACTGATTCAATTCGGGCCAACTACATAGGGTACAAGCCGGCTACACTTCCGCTTAAAAAAGCGGCTGCAGTTCAGTCTGTTAATATTGGCATGGAGCCTAACACGGCCAGCCTGAGCGAAGTGGTGATCCGCGCCGGAGAAAATCCGGCTTACCGTATTTTACGTGGCGTTTGGGCTAACCGCGATGAAAACGACGAGGAAAAATACGATGCCTACGAATATGAAGTCTATAATAAAATGGAGTTCGATCTGAACAACATTACCGACGACTTCCAGAAGCGTAAAGTATTGCAGCCGGTTAAATTTATCTTCGATAATATCGACTCAACCAACCCTACCGAAAAGCCCAAATTACCGCTTTTTTTCAGCGAATCGGTTTCAGAATTTTATTACCGGAAAGATCCGCGCTGCCGCAAAGAAGTAATCAAAGGATCAAAGGTGTCGGGCTTGCAGGATGCCAGCATTTCCAAACTTACCGGAGAAATGTATCAGAATGCCAATTTGTATGATAACAATATCATGCTTTTCGGGAAACTGTTTGTAAGTCCGATTTCCGATAATGGTATTTTCTATTACAAGTATTATCTCAACGATAGTTTGTTGATCGATAACAAGTGGTGTTATCATATTCAGTTCAAACCTCGGCGCAAACAGGAATTATTGTTTGAAGGTAATATGTGGATTGCAGATACTTCGTTTGCATTGAAGCGTATTGAAATGAAAATTACGGATGATGCCAACCTGAATTATGTAAACGCATTTTCAATTATTCAGGAGTTTGATAATTCATCGGGACGATGGATGATGGTGAAGGAGAAGATGGTGGCTGACTTTGCGTTGCAGGATAAAAAAATGGGTGTTTACGGACGTAAAACAACATCGTACAAAAATATAACCGTAGGCAAACCACACGACGAAGAGTTTTACACCCGAACCGATAATCTTGTTGTGCAGGAAGGTGCCGAGAAGCGCGACAGCTCTTTCTGGGCAGCAGCCCGGCACGATACGCTGAATGCAACCGAAAAGCAGATTTATGATATGGTTGATTCCATACAACATTTGCCGGTTTACAAAACCTGGGAAAACGTAATCATAACTGCATACACAGGTTATAAAGTTGTTGGCCCCATTGAATATGGCCCGTGGTACAACACCGTTAGTAACAACCGCATAGAAGGCTGGCGTTTACGTGTTGGCGGACGAACCAGTAATAATTTCAGTCGTTGGGTGGAAATGAGTGGTTATGTGGCTTACGGTTTCCGCGATCAGGATTTTAAATACTCAGCAGCCTTTAAAACATTTATTACCAAAAAGCCCCGGCAATTGGCGGGTGTGAATTACAAAAACGATTACGAAATCCTTGGACAAAGCAACAATGCATTTACTGCCGATAATGGTTTGGCTGCCTTGTTCCGCCGTACGCCGCTCGACAATATGCTGCGTGTTGAGCAATATAGTCTTTGGTATGAACGCGATTGGTTTCCGGGGCTGAATACCAAACTTTCACTGGTCAGCAAAAATCTGTATCCGCTGGGCAGCACTGTTTATCTGCATCCGCTTTCTAACGGAGGCAGTGAGTTTAAGCCCGGAGTAACTACTTCCGAAATTCAGCTGACTACACGTTTTGCCTATCAGGAACGCTATATCGAAAGTGTTTTTTCGCGGGTGAGTTTGGGCACTACATTCCCGATTGTGCAGGTGCAGTTCAACGCCGGACTCAAAGGCGTTTTCGGCAGCGATTATGCCTATCAGCGGCTGAGTATTAATGTTGACGACCGCATCCGTATTAACCCGATTGGTTATACCAACTATGTGTTGGAAGCTGGAAAAATTTGGGGCACAGTGCCATTTCCGCTCATGGTGCTGCATGCCGGCAACGAAACCATAATTTACGACTGGGCTGCATTTAATACCATGAACTATTTTGAGTTTGCCAGCGATCAGTATGCACAGGCAACAATTATTCATCACTTCGATGGATTTTTCCTCAATAAAATTCCGCTGATGCGCAAACTGAAATGGCGTGAAGTAGCGTCATTCCGCGGCATTGTAGGCAGCACGCGTGCAGAGAACCGCAACGAGTTGTTATTCCCGAACGAACTTTACACACTCAACCGAGGGCCTTATCTCGAAGCCGGAGCAGGACTCGAAAACATCTTTAAGTTTTTCCGTGTAGATGTATTTTGGCGGCTTCGTTATCTCGATCATCCCGATATTCAGAAAGTGGGTGTTCGTTTATCGCTGCAAATTCTCTTCTGATTTTCCGCATCTTTGCACTACATGATTCTCGGAGCCGATAATATTGTAAAACGCTATAAAGGCCGCACTGTCGTTAACAACGTATCAATACAGGTACGTCAGGGCGAAATTGTTGGACTGCTCGGCCCGAACGGAGCCGGAAAAACCACATCATTTTACATGATTGTGGGCATGGTAAAGCCCAACGAAGGCCGCATTTATCTCGACGATAAAGAAATTACCAACGAGCCGATGTATCGTCGCGCACAATTGGGCATTGGTTATCTGGCGCAGGAAAAGTCGGTATTTCGCAAATTAAGTGTTGAGGATAATATTCGCGCAGTTTTGCAGATGACCAAACTCACGCAAGACGAACAAGAGAAAAAATTAGAGAGTTTGCTCGACGAATTTGCGTTGCATCATATCCGGAAAAACAATGGCGATAACCTTTCAGGAGGTGAACGCCGCCGTACCGAAATTGCCCGCGCATTAGCTACATCGCCTAATTTCATTTTGCTCGACGAACCATTTGCCGGTGTTGACCCAATTGCTGTTGAAGACATTCAGCAGGTTGTTTTTAGCCTGAAGAAAAAGAACATCGGTATTCTGATTACCGACCACAATGTGCATGAAACACTTGCACTTGTTGACCGTGCTTATCTGCTTTTCGAAGGCAAGATCCTGAAATCAGGTACAGCCGAAGAACTTGCTGCCGATGAACAGGTGCGGCGTGTTTATCTCGGTATGAATTTCGAGCTGCGAAGAGTTTAGCCCCGCTGCGCGGGAGTGATGAGTGTTGAGTGATGAATGAATGTGTTTTGTTGAATACGGGAAATAAATTTCCCGACAGTTTCAATGTTTTTATGAATCAAAAAGAATTACTGGAACGCACCGAAAATTATGTGCGTGAAACTTTGAAGAACGCTGAAGCGGGTCACGACTGGTTTCACATTGAACGGGTGCGAAATACGGCTCAGTTAATTGCGAAAACGGAGAGTGTAGATGCACTTGTAGTTGAACTCGCTGCATTGCTGCACGATATTGCCGACAGCAAATTCAATAATGGGGATGAGGAACTTGGCCCGCGCTTAGCCGGCGAATTTTTAACGGCTCAGGGCCTGGATACCGAACGCATTGTACACGTGCAGCAAATTATGCGGCACATGTCGTTCAAAGCCAGTTTTGATGCCAAAACATTCAGCTCACCTGAAATGGAAGTGGTGCAGGATGCCGATCGTTTGGATGCTATTGGTGCAATTGGCATTGCGCGGGCATTTACCTACGGCGGACATAAAAATCGGGAGCTTTACAATCCGGCTATTCAACCCAATTTAAATATGAGCCGCGAAGAGTATAAACATACAACGGCACCAACCATTAACCATTTCTACGAAAAGCTATTGTTGCTGAAAGACAAGATGAATACCGAAACCGGTAAACGTTTGGCTGAGCAGCGGCATCAGTATATGCTCGGATTTCTGGAACAGTTTTATGCCGAGTGGAATGCTGCGGAGTTATAAAACGAAACGGCCTGCATCAAGTGATGCAGGCCGTTTTTGATTGTTGAAGCGATTATACTATTTAGCGGTACGTTTTTTAAATTCAGCAACGCCTCGTTTGAGAAAATCAACATACGTGGGTATATCACTGCCTACATCATAACCCATACCAACTTCTTTTGTAAGTGGTTTTTCGTTAAGATCGAGCAGTACGTAGTATGGTTGTGCATTCTGAGTATAGCGCTCAATTTGCATTTCTTTCCACTTCTCACCAACTGTGGTTACCGTGGTTCCGCGTTTTGTAGTGTACTGTTTTTCTTTGGGCAGATCAATCTTCTCATCAACATAAAGAGAGGCAACTACATAGTCGTTTCTCAATTGTGATATAACGGCAGGATCTGGCCAAACGTTTTGTTCCATTTTACGGCAGTTTACACACGTCCAGCCGGTAAAATCCAGGAACAATGGCTTGTTTACTTTTTTAGCATAGGCCAATGCCTCATCGTAATCATGAAAACAGTTTAAGTCGAGCGGACAAGTTTCGCTGTGGGCATTAGAAGCTGTGGTATCATTTGATGAGCTTCCGCCTGCAACGTATTTTGATTTAAAGAAGCTTATGTTTTCGCTCCATTCGTTTGTTTCCGGAGGCGGGAAACCGCCAATCAGCTTTACAGGCGCTCCCCAAATTCCGGGGATCAGATACAAACCAAATGTGAAGAAAACAATAGCAAAGAAGATGCGCGGAACGGAGATATAAGGCAAATCACTATCGTGCGAAAATTTAAGTTTCCCGATCAGGTAGAAGCCTGTAATGAAGGCGATAATAGCCCAGAGCGATATAAACATTTCACGCGAAATAATATGCCAGTGTCCAACAAGATCTGCATTGGAGAAAAATTTAATGGCAAGAGCAATTTCAAGAAGTCCGAGAACAACTTTAAACGAATTCAGCCAACCGCCAGATTTGGGCATAGAGTTGAGCCAACCCGGGAAAATTGCAAACAAGGCAAACGGAAGTGCAAGACCTACACCGAAGCCCGTCATGCCCAATGCCGGTCCGATATAATTGCCTTCAGACACAAGTGCAATCAAGTTACCGATAATCGGCCCGGTGCATGAAAACGAAACAAGCACAAGTGTAAAGGCCATAAAAAACATGCCTATAATTCCTCCACGGTCGGCACCTGAATCTGCTTTATTGATCCATGAAGCAGGAAGTGTAATTTCAAATGCGCCGAGAAAGGAAGCTGCAAACACAATGAAGATGGCAAAGAATACAAGGTTAACCCAAATATTACTGGCCATTTCATTAAGAGCCGCCGGACCAAATATGAGGGTGATCAGCATGCCCAAAACAACGTAAATCAACACAATAAAACTGGCGTAGATGAGCGCGTTTCGGATGCCCGTTTTCCGGTCTTTACTGCGTTTGGTGAAAAAACTAACAGTGAGCGGAATCATTGAATATACACAAGGTGTGAGCAACGCAATAAAGCCGCCCAGTAACCCTTTCATAAACGTTCCGAACATTGAGTTTTGACTGGTTACAGTTGCCGCCGGTGCATTTTTTTGCTCCTCTGTAGCAAGTTTAACCGAAGTATCGGCAATTGCTTTGGCTTGATTGGTGTCAATTACGGTTGTGCTGTTGGTGCTTCCGGTTACTCCTGTCGGAGCAATCGTTCCTGTTGTTCCTGTTGCACCTGTTGTTCCCGTTGCGCCTGTAGCCCCCGGCGCTCCTGCAGCGCTCAGCACATCTTTTATCTCAAATACCAGTTTAAACGGATCAAGCTGTACGCAACGACTGTCATCGCATGACATGCCTTCTACAAGGCCGTTAATGGTAAATGGTTTCGGATTGAGAACTTTTATTTTCTGGCGAAATGTAGCGCTGAGTTCGTAGTACGAAATTTCGCTGCTGAACATTTCTTCGTATTTCTTGATGGCTTTTCCTTCAACTACATTGCCAACCAATTGATAATCTGCTGATTTGGTGAAGGTGAAAGTGGTAGGCAACGGACCATCGCCCGGGTTTTGTGTGTAGAGGTGCCAGTCCTTGTCAATAGTAGCTTTCACAACCAATTCGGCTGTACCGTCGCCCGTTTTTACAACTGAGGCATTCCATTTTACCGGATTGAGAATTTGAGCAGTTGCCTGAAATGCCGGAAACACCAGTAATGACAGGAGCAGAAGTAATTTGGGGAGTGCAGATTTTGTCATAGAAAAAGAATGGTCGTTGAGCGAACCCAAAAATAAGGGTTTCTCAACGACCTTTGCAGAATTTATCGCGATAAAAGATATAACTGGTCGGTTTGGGTTAGTTTACGGCAATTGTAATTTCTTCTTCATCGGGCGGAAGAAGTTCATTGGTGTTGCTCAGCATGTAGTTGATAACACCACGAATAACGGGTTGTTTCCCGGGGACGAGTTTAACTTTTTGGGTATAAGTTACTTGTCCCTCAAGGCTGTTCACCTGCATATCAATGGCTGGTTCGTAAATGGGGGTTACTTTGCCGTTTTCTGTTGTGCCCCCAACGGCTTCGTAATCATCAGATGTGTCGAATTCGAAGTTAATGGGCATTGGGCCGCTTACATCAGGCACCGTTTGCGAAAACATGTGCCAGCCGCCGGGAATTTGCGCTGTAAACCGCAGTTCGGCATCGGTGTCTGTAAGTTTTACAAGCTGCATGGTCCACTTTACACGAACGGCATTCATGCGATAGCTGCGGAATGAACTCATGCCCAGAATAAGGGCGACAAAGACAAGCACCGCAGCCGTGCGGCGGAGAGGAGCGGGGGTATGCATGGTAATGTGTGTGTTGGTTTGTGTGTCTGCTTAACCGGTGTGTGGCCGGTGGTGTGTTTATCAAAGCTATAACGTTTAAGCAATAAAAAAAGTCCGGGTTTTTGTCCCGGACTTTAATTTAACACATTACCAATCAGGTAATCACTTCAACGATTCTTCGGATGGGTATTACCATGCCGCTTTTGAGGATAATCCGCTCGTCGGTAACAGCCCAGATAGTGGTCTGAACCTCCTTCAAACCCTCAGAATCACTGAAAATAATGCGCACTTTGTTGTGGTCAACATTACCCAGTACAAGTGCTCTGTCGAGTTCCGATTGCCGGCGGTGGCGCTCCTCTTCGTTGTGCAGTACTTCACCGGCAGGAAAACGGAGTTCACGCACCTGTTCTTTCTCGATGTTAATGAGGGAAGGAATCGCTGCCATATCGATCAGGAATTAAAAGTGAGAGATAAATGAGTGTGTTTGTACGATGAAATTAACTAATTGTATCCAGAATATCAAGCATTGTTCATAAACAACGCAAAGCTTTGGGGTTCATTTTGTCGGAGGCAAGAAAATTCTCTTAAAAAAGCATAAATCAGATGACCATTAGCTTTGCTTTAGGTCTTCGAGCCGCTTCGAGATGCAAAGTATCAGTTCCTCGGGGCGTTGAGTACCAATGCGATAAATAATACCATCGGTTGTTGTTAGCTCAACTGCATCATTGCCATGTGTGTAAAACCTAATCTTGCCTTTGTTGAAAAGGTTATAAACAGGTCGGTTCAGTACCGATGGTTTTAAGCGAATCCGCCTGACAGTATCTATGCCATTTAAATCAATCCGCACACGTTTAACCGGCCAGCGTCCGTCAACAAGTACAGCCTGCTGAAGCACTGCAGTGCGCATGTGCAAAATGAACAGCAGCAAAACCGACAGTGCAAGTATGGCCAGGCCAAGCACAAAAAATAATTCACCTGAGCGGTCGTTGCCGGGATACTCGCCGATTCGGAAAAACTCAGTTTCCAATGGCTTCGGGTTTTCCGACCAGTAATAGCCAACAAAGCAGAAGGTCGCCAGCAGCAACCGGCGCAGCATAGAGTGCCGGTTGAGTCCGTGGTACTGCCGCTCATCGAAATAGATGGTTTCGGTTTCAGCCATAGTAATCAGCGTCAAAGGTAAAGCGAATAGCTTGTGTTGAAGATGCAGTAATTGCAAACTGCGCTGAAACCCTGTAGCCCGGCATCCACACAATTTCATGGCCGCTGGTGAGTACCAGTACTTCGCGGCGCTGATGTGCGGGCCATTTCATATCGGTAAGTATATCGCTGATGTTTTTCCGGCCGCTCATGCCAATGGGTTGAATGCTGTCGCCGTTTTTCCAGGCGCGCAGTTCGAGCGGCCAGTGCAGTTTTGCGGGATCAGCAAACGCTTCCCAGTTATTGTTGTTGAACTGTTCGGGCACTGCCACTTTCTGTTGCCGCAGCAGATCCGTTTGTATGTCTTCCTCAATCGGCAATGGCTCCGGAAGTTGTTCGCTGTTTTCGGAAACCACAAGGGCATTGCGGCTGCGGGTAATTTTATAGTTACCGTTTACAAGGTATGCACCGGTTTGTGCACTGAGCAAACGATGTGCCTGACGTGCAGCCCATGCACGAATGCCCAGCGGCTGCAGCAGTTCGTAAAGCAATGCTGCTGAGGCAGGATGCTGCTGCAGTGCTGTTGTATCAATAGCAAAGCTGTTGCTGCGCTGTGTGGTGTGCTGTGTTCTGAAATGCTCAACAGCTTCGAGCATCAGCAATCTCGAACCCTGCAGCAGTTCAAGCGAATGCCTGAAACCATTGTGCCCCTGCGGATGTACACTCAGCAATTCGGGCAGAAGCTGATGCCGAAGCCGGTTACGGGTGTATTTTTCAGTGGCATTGCTGCTGTCGTTCCGCCAATGCAAATTATGCTCATGTGCATAGTTCAGAATTTCATCTCGCGTAAAGTTCAGCAACGGGCGAATAACATTGCCCTGCACAGCTTTAATTCCTGTTGCTCCTGCAAGTCCGCTGCCGCGGGCCAGATTGAGCAAAAGGGTTTCTATAGAGTCATCAAGATGATGCGCTGTTGCTGTGAAAGCATAATCAGAATTGCGTGCTGTTTGCGCAAAAAATGTGTAGCGGATTTCGCGTGCAGCATTTTGCACATTGCCTGTAAGTTCATTTGCACTGCATGAATAAAGATGAAATTCGGCATCGTATGCAGCTGCAAGTTGTGCTGCAAACTCAGCATCTTCGGCTGATTCAGTTCCGCGAAGGTTGTAGTTTACGTGAGCAACAGCAAAGTTTACAGCAGCCGTATGCAGCAAATGCGCCAGCACAACCGAATCAACTCCGCCGCTTACCGCTGCAAGCAGTTTCTGGCCGGGTTGATAGCCGCAGTTTGCAAGTGCATCAATAAACTGCTCAGAAATAGTGCCGGGCTTGTTATTCACGCTGTAAAACTACGCCGAATTTTTTGCCCCGAGTGCGCTGAGTAATGCTGCTGCTTTTAGTTTACACTCTTCGTACTCGGCTTCGGGCTGCGCTGAGGCGGTAATTGCGCTCCCGGCCATGAGCGAAAGATAGCCGGTTTGCGCATTGTACTGTATGCTGCGGATAACCACATTGAAATCGAAATCCATTTCGGGGGTGAAATACCCAACTGCACCGGAGTACAGGCCGCGGCGCATGTGTTCGGTTTCTTCGCAAAGTTGCATGGCGCGGAGTTTTGGGGCGCCGGTCATTGAACCCATCGGAAATGCGCGGCGTATTGCTTCAATCGGGTGAACATCTTCTGCAAGCTGAGCCTCTACGGTTGAAATCATTTGATGCACGGTTTTAAAGGTGTGAATTCCGAAAAGCTCGGGCACATGCACACTGCCGCGCGCTGCGCTTCTCGATAAATCGTTGCGCACCAAATCAACAATCATCACATTTTCGCAGCGCTCTTTGGCATCGTTGAGTAATTCGTTGCGCAGTATTTCGTCTTCTTCTGCCGAGTTACCGCGGCGGCGCGTTCCTTTTATGGGTTGCGAACGCAGTGTGATCCCTTGCTTTTGCAAAAAGCGCTCAGGACTGGCACAGCATAAATGCAGATGCTGAAGTTTATAGAAAACAGCAAAGGGCGCTTCGCTCAGCGAATTCAGTTTTTGCTGGAGTGCAGCGGCATTCAGCTGTGTGTGCTGAGCGTAGAACTCCATGCAATAATTGGTTTCGTAAATATCGCCCCGTGCAATGTGTTTTTTTAGCT
>CALRTD020000106.1:0-10407 GCA_943371015.1 Synechococcus sp. UW140
ACCGAACCGCTGTCGGGAGCGGTGTTGCGGGTTGTGTTGTTGCTTTTTGCATTGAACATAAGGTAAAGATAAACAAATGGTGCAGAAAATGGTGTTGCATAGGGGTAATGCTTTTTCGGCCTGTCTCTTAACTGTATAAAAACAGGATCTCATGAAAAAGCAACCACGTTTCTTTAAACTGCTGCCCATTGCTGCAGTGCTTGTTCTTCTTTTACCTTCGTGCCTCGACCGCTTCGGTATTCGTGGCGAGGGTGCAACGGTTACACAACAGCGAACACCCGGAACATTTAACGCTGTAGCGCTCAATATCGACGCCGATGTTGTGCTGCATACCGATTCAACTTACCGTATTGAAGTTACAGGACAGCAAAACATCCTTGATGTGCTCAGAACCAATGTTAACGGCAATGAGCTGGTAATCGACTTTACCGATTGTGTGATTGAATACAGTGCACTCACAATTCACATTTATGCTCCCGTATATGTACAGGTCAGCATTTGCGGCTCGGGGAATGTGAGTAATACCGGCATCCTGAATACCGGAAATTTTAAAACGAAAATCAGCGGCTCCGGAAACCTCAGTCTTTCGAATTTACAGTGTACAACAGTTGAGACAGACATCAGCGGAAGCGGAAATATTACGCTCAGCGGCACAGCACAAACCATTAACCACGAAAGTTCTGGAAGCGGAAGTTTGAAAGCATACGGTCTTACCGGAAATGCAGTGGATATTTCCATTTCAGGTTCCGGCGATGCTGAAGTAAATGTTACTCAAAACCTTACTGTTGACATTTCGGGAAGTGGCGATGTTTACTACCGCGGTACACCGGCGCTTAATGTTTCGATCAGCGGATCAGGACGAGTAATACATGTGAACTAATCAGCAACGAACAGAAGTTTTACTAACTCATACATCCCCAAACAAGAAATCCCGTTCACTAACTGAACGGGATTTCTTGTTTTATGCCTGATAAACTACTTTGTATTATTAATATAGTTTTTATCGAAGAAGTCTTTATAGAATTGTGTGACTTTACTCCGGTAAAACAAGGTGTAGTTGTCTTTAGAAATAGTAAAGACCTGATATGAACCGGGTGTGAGTTCGGCAAACAAATCGAGGCGGCTTTTGAGCAGTGTGTAATAGCTCATGGCTTCGGTTTTGTTTTTAAATCCTTTCACCAAAATTACTTCGCGCTGGTTATCGAGCACGATGCTTGAAATGGTGTAGTTATTGGATGCAAAGTTTTGTGAGTTGAAATCGGAAATGGCAATTTTAAAGTTGTTGATGTTGCCTTTTCCCCGGTTCACAATAACCATGTAATTGTGTTCGGCGTTAGCATCAACGGTATATCCGGGTGCAGCTTTTGCGGTGTCTGCTGCAATTACATCACCGCGTTGGCGGCGGATTGCATCCAGTAATGCCTGAGCCTGATCTTTCACCGGATCTTTGGGGTAAGAAGCTACAAGGTTGGTCAGGGCTTTTTCCATAGCCGGTGTGCCTTGCGTTTTACCAATGCTAACTGCGCGGATGTAAGCAAATTGCGCGGCATGTTCGTTTTTGCGCCCGAATGCGGTATCAGCATACTCGCAGCGCGAAATAGCCGCCGCATAGTTGCCGCCGGTGTACATGAGGTAAGTATCCTCGTAGTACTTGTTTACTTTTTCTTTTTGCGCGAGTTTACTTACTTCAAAATTCGGGTTGCGGATCAGCTCGGCGTATTCGCTTTGCGGATGTTTGTTGAGAATGTAGTTTTTATGCTCATCCGATTTCGCTGTGTTGTTCATGCTCTGGTAGAGGCGGTAGAGCTGAAAATGCGAAGGCAGCGCATATTTATGGTCGGGATAGCGCGCGCAGAGTGATTCAAATGCTTCGGCGGCGCGGGTATTGTTGCGCAATTGCTCTTTGTAAATGGAGCCAAGGTTGTAGAGCGCGTCCGCAATTTTTTCGTCAGATTTTTTGAGGTCTTCGGGCTTCAGCGGAAGTGGTTTCAGGTAGAAATCGCGTCCGAGTTTATCGTTGTTGCCCGGTTTTCCGACACTGGCCTGCGGATTTCCGCTATCGCCGCCGCCGCCGTCTTCAATAATGTATGATTCTTTGTTGTTGCGGCGCCAGTTATCTTCGAGCTTGCGGTTGCCCCATTTCCGGGTAAACTCACTGATACCGAATGAGATAGTTGACTGGTTGTAGAAGTACCAGAGTCCGCCCGCATTTCCGCCGGGCCCGCCGCCGGGCGAACCACCGGGCTGATTGGGCATGTTGCCCGGCCCCCCGCTTGATTGCAAGGCGTTTTCAAGCTCTTCTTTTTTCTTGCGCTCTTCCTCTTTCTTCTTTTCAATCAGCTTATCAATATAAGCATACAGCGCAGTTGTATCATTGCCGTATTTCTTTACAATGCCTTGAAGACTGTCTTCGAGATTTACTGTTTTGATGTGGCGGACAAGCGTGCTCAAACTGGTGCGCTTTTCGTCAATAACAGCATAAGAAGCATAGTCTTTGGGCAAAAACTGCATCGTACTGTCGTAGTAGGCCTGAGCATTCAGATAGTCGGTTTCTGCAAAATACAAATCGCCCAGGGCAAGGTAGGTGAGGGCTTTTTGCTTTGCATTTCCGGCGCTTGCGGCGATCGACTTTTTGTAATACATCCGAGCGCCTTCCGTATCGCCGGCTTGCTGTTCAAGCGAACCGAGGGTGTAATAGATCTGATCCTGATACTCGTTGTTCTTGTCGTCGTTGAGCATCTTCTCTAATTCTTTCTTAGCGCCCTGGCGGGTTTTGCTGCTTGATCCGCTCAGGCGTGCACGGCTGATGCGGGCATTGAACAGCATTTCGTAGGGCGGATTCATCTCCACAACATCGCTGTACAGTTTTTGCGCCTTTTTTTCGTCGCCGGTTCTTTCGTAAAGCTGAGCCAGAATGTAGGTATAGCGCGCCCGTGTTTTTTTGCTTTTAGTTACTTCAATGGCTTCGTTCAGGAACTTTATCGCGTTGCCGTAGTTGCCGGTGTGCATGTATAAATCGGCATACGTGGCTTTTATTTCGGGAAGCAGGGTAGGCGGACAGGCTTTGTCGTTGGCCACCAGATCAAGCAGGCTTTCGGCTTCGGTATATGCGCCGAGTGCAATATGCGCTTTGGCCTGCCACAAAAAACCATCAAACCGAATCGGGAATTTCGAATACTTCTGTGTGATGTACGTGAACACCTCCATAGCAGAAAGGTATTCGCCTTTGTAGTAACGGGCCTGGCCGATAATCAAGTAACTATCATCAATCCATTTTACTGCACCTGCAATTTCTTCCCCGTCTTTTTTGGTAATGGCGTGACGTTCAATAACTGAAGTCGATTTCTTGATGGCTTTTTCGTAATCAGAAAACGAGCCCTTGGTTTCGGCTGTAACCGGCAAGCGAAAAACCGGCAGCAGTTCTGAGTAATCATCAATGTAGGCTTTGTCTATCTTGTCGCGGGCATCCTTCATGCTTTCGCGGGCATAGAAATAACCGTTGTAGCGCGAAGTCATGTTGTGATAGCCGCGGGTAATGCGCGTATTTTTCTTGGTGGTGCACGACGATGCAAAAGCACCGAGCAAAAGCACAACTGCTGTAAGCGAAAGATATGATGAGGTACGTTTCACGAAAAGTAGGATCTGGCGGGAAAAACGCCCGGATAACAAAAATAGTGTATTCTGTGTAAGAACAAGACGAGAGAAGGTGTGTTTGGTTGTCCGCGCTTGCAAAAATCCGCGACAACAGCTTAAAATTCATACCCCCAAGTCCACTCAGGCAAAAAAACACTGATTTCAATTCCTAATCAGGCCGCATATCTCCTCAAGCATTGCAGAATAATACGATATTTGTTTGCAATCATGGCAAAAGAAACCGGCAAAAGGAAATGGAGAGATCGTTTGCGCCGCCCCTACAGGCTGGTGGTGATGAACGATGATACCTTTGCCGAGCGGTTTTCGCTGCGGCTTACCCCAATGGGCATTTTGGTGCTTATCGGGTCGGTAACTATTGTGATGACTACGCTGGTAATTTTGCTTGTGGCCTTTACTCCGCTGCGCGAATATATTCCCGGCTATTCAGACCCTGATTTGCGGAATGAACTGGATCTTACCCGGCAGCGGGTTGATTCGCTCAACAAATCGGCAGAGGCTAATGCGGTGTGGATCAGCAACCTGCAGGCCGTGCTCAGCGGAAACGACAAGCCCGTGAAACCGGGCAGCAATCCGCGCGACACCGCCCGGGGCACCAACATAAAGGTTGAACCGCCTTCGGCGGCCGACTCCGCCCACCGCCGCGAGTTCGAGGGCGATGTAAACACCTACTCACTGCGCCTCGGTGTAAAACGCAGCAGCGGAATCAGCGGCTTTTTCTTCTTTGCGCCTGTAAAAGGTGCCGTAACTACATCGTACAGCGCCGCCGAAGAGCATTACGGTGTTGATGTAGCCGCGCCCGAATCGGAAGCCGTAAAATCTACCCTCGACGGCACCGTAATTTCGGCCGGGTGGAGTCCTGACAATGGTTACGTCATTCAAATTCAGCACAGCAACAATATTGTTTCGGTGTACAAACACAATTCTGTGCTGCTCAAGAAAACCGGGCAATTTGTAAAAGCCGGCGAACCCATTGCCATTGTAGGCACATCGGGCGAGCAAAGCACCGGGCCGCACCTGCATTTCGAGCTTTGGTACAACGGCATTTCGCTTGATCCGCAGGACTACATCAGCTTCTGAACCGCATGAAAAGTTTATTTGCCCTTACTGCCGCCGCTGCATTACTTGCCGCCTGCGGAAACGATGCTTCTACAAGTTCAAAGCCGCAAACCGACAGCGTTCCTGTTGCTGTAATCGATACGCTCGACCGGTTTGATACCATCACCGCAAACGGTTATACAATAATGCTGCTGCCCGCCACGGAAGCTGATTTTAACGTGCGCGATGCTTCCGAATGGCGCATCCCGTGTGGCGAAAACATGGGCGAAAAGCATTTCGAGTGCATGAGCAAATGGCTGAAGACACAGCTCGAAACGGATTCGGCTTTTGTATCCCGTCCCGACTCACTTACGCTGCGCATCAAACTCAGCAAAAACGGAGAACTCCTGTTCCGCGACACACTCTACACCGAAGGCGGCGAAGGCAGCACCCGCATGAACGAGTATGCCGGTAAACTTTACGGACTGCCGTGGGTTGTAGTTGGCCGCACCTACTACGAAGCATTCGATGCCGCCATTTACAACCTCAACACCGGACAGGAAGTGCCATTGCACTACTATCCGGTACTATCGCCGCAAAAAAACTGGCTGCTCGTTTACAACTTCGATCTTGAAGCCGGTTATACATTTAACGGTCTGCAACTCGTCAACCTGAACGGCAACAATGCAACGCCCGTTTTTGAAAAATTGTACGAAAGATGGGGCCCAACCAATGTAAAATGGGTGAGTGCCAACGAAGCTGTAATTGAACAGAGTATTGTCGATTACAGCAGTCCGGAGTATAAGATGATTAAGTATTATGCGCGGTTGGTGATTAAAGAGAATAAGTAAAATCTAATTATTGTCTAGGCTTGTGCGGTTCCGGCGTGAAGGAGATGGGAGCGGGGCCAATGCATTTATTCCCGGAAATATCCAGATACACGAAGCTTACTTCGTAGTGATGGTTATCCTCAAAGTCTATTGATCCGGAACATCCCGTAAAACCAATTACAACATTGTTTTCATGCGGTGTGATACAAGCAACTATTACTTTACCAATTGTTTTGTCTTTAACTGTTGCAATAACCAGAAATGGAGAACTTTCAATTACCGGACAACTAAATGTAACGTAGTTAGACGGTGTACAAAAATGGGGATAATCATATTTACTGATTAATCTCGGAGAACTGAACAGAACTGGTTTAGCAGTATCTGCAGGTTTAGAAAATCTGAATCGGATGCTGTCACCTTCTCCTGGTACATCTTCATAGCGATTCAATGATTCTTCAGGTGGCAAACTATCAATAACTAGAAAATAGGTTATTGATGGATCTGGTATTTTTTCGGGTCTTAGTAGTGTTTGTGTAAGAGAAACCTGTCCCGAATAATTTTGAATAACTTTTAGTTTAATTCTTGAATATTTACTGAATAGCCAAGCCTGATGTTTTCCGTTTATTTCTTTAATAATCTTAGCACTGTGGGCGTAGCCCTCAATCATGATCATTGCGTTTGTCGGGAGATATACTTCGTTTGGGTAAACGAATATTCCATTTCCTCCACAATCAGCAACTAGAAGTGTTTGTTTGATAAATAGGGCAAGCAGCAGTAGGGTTATTTTTTTCATTTGTTCAAAGTTAATTAATAGATGAAATTAAACCAGCAGCAAAAAACAGCTACAAACCCAAACCTTCGAGGTCTCCGAGGCCTCGAAGGTTTGAGGATGGTTTGAAACCAAAACAGTACTTTAGTAAGTATGAAACGCGTACTGATACAAGTATTATTCTTACTGCTGTTTTCTCCAACCACCTTCGCCCAAATCTGGACGCAACTCGGCCCCAATGGTGGTTACTTCAAAGATTTCGCAATTGATCCGGCCAACCCGCAAATTGTTTTTGCAGGCAGCGACGATTCGGGCGGCATTTGGAAAAGTACCGATGGCGGCGTAACCTGGGCGCATGTAACTGAAGAATTGCCTGATTTCACCGGCTGGCACATTACTATTGACACCGCAACGCCCGGAACAGTTTACGCCTGCGAAATGTATGGCCGCTACGGCGCAGCCAAATCAACCGACGGCGGAAATACGTGGACACATATTGGCAACGGGCTGCAAACCAAGTACGACCGCATGGCTACAAAGCTGGTCATTGATCCGGCTAACGCACAGCGGCTCTGGATCAGCACCGGCAGCGACGAAAACGGCAATCCGCCCCGCCCCGGCAACGGAATTTTTGCAAGTACCAATGGTGGCGCAAGCTGGCAGCCCACAGGTTTGCAGGATACAACTGTGCCCTGCATCGGAATAACACCTGCCGGTGTGCTTTTTGCCGGCACAGCCGGACAGGGACTTTTTACCTCGGTCAACGCTGGCGCAAGCTGGCAGCAGGTAGCGGCAATTCCGGCCAATGCCGGTGTGCAGCAAATTGAAGTAAGCGGCAATGTGGTTGTTGCAGCTACTTATCCCAGCGGCGTTTTTCTGAGTACCGACGGCGGCAGCACATTCACCAATATTGGTTTGCTCAACGAATTTAACTTTGACATCAGCATTGCCCGCATTACGCCGAATATTGAAATTTACTGCACCGCAACCCTGCAGCCGCAGCGCTGGACATCGCAAACCAACAGCTGGACTCTGCTCAGCGCTGCTCCTTCCAATCTTCTCGGTATTGGAATTACTGCCCGGGGCAACGAAATTTTTTACGGTACTTTTTCCAACACACTCATCTGGCATTCGGCTGATGGCGGCAATACTTTTTCGCAGCTTGCACAGTCGCCCCGCTGTATCGAATCGAGCAGTATTGTGGTTGATCCGCAAAATCAGAATCACTGGTGCATCAGTTTGCTTGGTACTTATGCCGCCACCTGGAACCAGCCCTGCCTTTCCGAAACTTTTGACGCCGGTTTAACCTGGACCCGCAAAGGTCCCGATGCACACGGGCTATGCGTGCGCTTTGTGCCCGGCGCACCTCAGGTAATGTATGCCGGAACATTTGCGCAGGGATTGTTTAAATCGTACAACGGCTTCACCTCGTGGACTCAACTCCGCAGTGGCAACAAACTCATTGGCGATATAAGTATAGATGCACAGGACACATCAAAAGTGTTTATTTCTGAAGTTGACTTAACCACGTTGCAGTTTGGACTTTACTGCAGCAACGATGGCGGCAACTCATTTACGCCGGTGCTGGTGCAATTAGTCAACCAGCTTTGGAATTCGCCCACATCTGATACCCTTGTGGCTGCTACTGAAAACGGCATCTTTATCAGTCCGGACGACGGCAGCAACTGGACGCAGCTTTTTTCAGGATTTGATATTTCAGCAATAGCGGTACGCAACGGAGAAATTTACGCCGGACTGCAAACCGGTGAGGTATTCCGCGCATTTCCGGTTTATCAGAACCTGAGCGGCAACTGGGGAACTACCGTATGCAAAACACTGCTGTTTAATGGCGATACGTTGTTTGCCGGTTTCAGCGGTGCCGAACAGGACACCGGCTACTCGCTGCGCGGCGGTGTGTGGATGAGTACCGATTTCGGAAATTCATGGATGGAGGTAACCGCCAACCTGAGCACGACACATGCCTACGGCAATCCTGCTTTGGCCGTAGCCAACGGTTTTGTGCTGATCAGCACCTACACCGGCAGCGTGTGGAGTTTTGATATCATTACTTCCGCTCCGGAACCGGATTTATCAGAGCAATTGCCGGTGTATCCTGTTCCTGCAAACGATGTGTTGTGTTTTACACTTCAGCAGTCGGCGTATGTATGTTTGTATGATGCAACCGGTCGCATGGTGCGTGAAATGCAGGCACAGCCGGGCACACAGGCTATGGCAGTGAATGATTTACCGGCTGGTTTGTATGCCTTGCGCGTGCAGGCCGGAAACAATGTGCGAACTTCGCGTGTTGTAGTGGCGCATTAACCGTGAACCGATTCACGGTATATTTGCGCCCAATCTAAATCTTTCTGTTTGTGAATTCATCAGCACCGCTTCGTCTTGCAATTCTTGGTTCAACCGGCTCTATCGGCACACAGGCGCTTGATGTGGTGGCGGCCAATGCCGATCGTTTTGTTGTTGAAGTATTGGCAGCAGGCGGCAATGCTGATCTGCTGATTGAGCAAGCCATAACGTTTAAACCCAATGTGGTTGTTATCAACGATATAACCAAACTAGCACAGGTAAAAGAAGCCCTGCTGCCGCACGATATAAAAGTGTATGGCGGAGAAGATGCACTGACCGATGTGGTGCGCATGGACAGTGTGGATATGGTGCTTGCCGCTATTGTTGGCTATGCCGGTTTGCGCTCGACATTAGCCGCAATTGAAGCCGGAAAACAAATTGCTTTAGCCAACAAAGAAACCCTGGTGGTAGCCGGCGATATTGTAACCAAACTGGCCAGCGAAAAAGGGGTAAATCTTTATCCGGTTGATTCGGAGCACTCGGCTATTTTCCAATGCCTGGCCGGTGAGTTTCATAACCCGATTGAGAAGATTTATCTCACCGCTTCGGGCGGCCCGTTTCGCGGAAAAAAGCGCGATGAATTAGCCACAGTTACTCGCGCACAAGCACTCAAGCATCCGAACTGGGCCATGGGTGCAAAAATCACAATCGACTCGGCCAGCCTTATGAACAAAGGCCTGGAAGTAATTGAAGCCAAGTGGCTTTTTCATTTGAAGCCCGAGCAGATTGATGTGATTGTGCATCCGCAAAGCATTGTACACAGCCTCGTGCAGTTTACCGACGGCAGCATGAAAGCTCAAATGGGCTTGCCCGATATGAAACTGCCGATTCAATATGCGCTCGGCTATCCGCAGCGTTTACCCGCCGATTTTCCGCGTTTCAATTTCCTCAATTATCCCCAGCTCACGTTCGAGCAGCCCGACCGCGAAACCTTCGGTTGTTTGCAGTTGGCGTTTGATGCACTAGCCCTCGGCGGCAATAAAGCCTGCGCGCTGAACGCCGCCAACGAAGTAGCCGTAGCCGCTTTTCTCGAAGAAAAAATAGGCTTCCTGCAAATTGCCGAGATCAATGCTGCGGCGATGCAGCGCACTTCATTTGTAGCCAAGCCAAGCTACGAAGACTACGTACAAACCGATGCGGAAGCGAGGCGGATTGCAGCTGAGCTTGCGAAGCTGCAGTGAGTTTAACGAGCGAAGCGAGTGTAACTCATTGCACCATTGCAACAAGTCTCCAGACTTGTTGCATGACTATATGGCTACAGATGCCGAGGTGCGGCGGATTGCTGGGGAGTTGATTGCTTAAGTTATTTATATTGTAATGAAATAGATAGGACGCCTGATACATTAATGTATCTTTAAAGACACTTGCTTGTATTTTCACAAATAACATATTACAAACTATGTCAAGAGAAAGTATTAATTCCTCTGATATATTAAACAAAATCAGTGGTGATGTGAATTTTACTTTTCATAATAAATATGTTACTGGTGAATTGATAGTTGATGGCTCTAAGCCATTTAACAAAATTGTTTTTTATGATGTTGTGTTTTTCAATGATGTGTTTTTTTATAACATAGACGAATTTAGTTCTATTGAATTTAATAACTGTGAATTTCATACTACTCTGAAATTTGAAACTTTAGGGTTAACGGCATCAAGTAGAGAAATTAATTATAATATTATTATTAATGATTGCAAAAGAATATATAAGTTGATTTTTAAAAATATTTATAGTACTAATATATTAATAAAAGACTC